>CAXUBD010000036.1:0-11296 GCA_964249225.1 uncultured Verrucomicrobiota bacterium
GCCCAGCAACGTGGCCACATCCGTCGGATTCGCATATTTCAGATGGAACACGCGGATTTCCGTTTCCGCCTCGGCGCTGGAATCAACGGCTTTGATAATTTCCGCCAGGTGCCGGATGTTCGACTGCGTGTCGGTGATGACGATGGAATTGCCCTCCTCGTTGGCGACAATCGTTGCCTGTGGTGAAACGAACGAGGACAAATCCGACACCAGCTGCCGCGCTTCCACAAATCGGATCGGGATGATCTGCGTCACGATCTCGGCGTTTTTCGGGATGCTGTCGGGATCGTTGCTCACCTTCACCGGAATGTCCCGCGTCTTCGCGTCGTTTTTGTCCACAATGGTCAACGTGCGGTCGGAGCGTATGGCGGCGTAACCATTTTTGTTCAAAACGGAATTCAGCAAGTCCACCGCATCATCTTTCGACACCGGATGACTGCTGATGACGCTCACGTTGCCGTGAACGGATGTGTCCAGGATGATGATGAAACCTGCGGCGTCGCTCAAATAATTCAAGACCAAATCCAACGGCGCGTTACGGAAGTTAAAGGTGATGCCGTTGGTGCCGCCACTGTTGGTGGGCCATGCGGCGGCGGCGCCGCCAACGTATTCGACCGTTTCCGGCGCGGCGGGCGTCGCATCCGTTGATGCGTTGTCAATCGCGGCATTGGTGTCAGCGGAACCGGCCTCGGCGGCCTGGCCGCCGATTTGTTGCAGTTCCTGCGCGCGCAATTGTTTCAATCGGGCAAGCGGATCGTCTTGCGCGAATGCCGGAAATGTTCCGGCGGTCAAGGCCGCCGCCAAAGTGAGGGTAAGGATGGTTTTCATTTTTAATGTCCTGTCGGTTGAAGTTCATTTGCGCGCAACGCCCGCAACGGTGCCTGCGGGTCGTTCGGGTCGGCGGGCGGAGCTGGCGACGTTTCAGCTCCCGGAGCGGTCGTATTGTCTGGTGTGCCCGGTTCGGGAGCGATGTTGTCATCAGGCGGGACCAGGTTGTCCGGCGACATATTATCACCCGGCGTGGACCTGTTCTGATCGGTCGTTTGCGAATCACCCGGCATCGTCGCGGACGATGCGGAATTGTTTCCATCGTGGTTAAAATTTCCGGAATAATTTCTGCGCCGGCGGTTTCCGGTCGCCGATCCGCTGCGGTTGGAATTCCTGCGGCTGGCATTGTTGTAATTCGCGGTCGGCCCATTCATGGAAATCCAGTGGCCGCCGCCGGCGTCGCGCAATTGTTCGCCGATCCGCAAAACCGTCTGGTTGGTGCCCGACACGAGCGTCACCGAATCCGGACCGATTGCCGAGATTTTGAAATTGGCGATGCTGTCATTCAATTGTGCCGACTTGCGATATTGCAGGCTTGATCCGTCGAAAAATGCGTAAACGCCCGCCAGGCGGCCCTCGCCATAACCAATGATGCCCACGAGCGAAAATGAATCGGGCACGCGCACCGCCGGATGCGCGACGCGCGCCGGTGTGTTGGGTTCATGTGCGATGCGATTCGGATCAAAGATGTTCCGGTCCGCGATGAATTTGCTGAACGATGAATAATCCACCGGCGCGTCGGCGGAATTTGTCTGCGCGCCGGCCAGAAAACTTTGCGCCGCCAGCCACGCGGCCAAAATGATTTTATATGATCGCTTCAGTTTCATTTATTTTTTTGCTGAAGTCAGCATCAGTCCGCTGATTTGCAGGCCGAGTGTGAGTTGCTGGCCCGTGGCGTCGCGCGCGCTGAAATCAACCGATTCGAGTTTCAATCCCATCGGGCCTTTTTCAATGTCATAAAGAAACCGGCTCAACGTGCCCAGATCGCCGGACGCCTCCACGCGGCAATTCAGCGTCATGTAATCATCCGTGTCGTTTTTCCACTGGGGCATGATGCTTGTGACCGTCGCGCCGCTTTCCTGCGACCAGCTGTCGAACGCCTTCAACACCTGCTGTTCGGCCAGCGACGTGTTTTCCGGCAGCATGTTCGTGCGCATTTCATCCCAGCGGCTGCGGATGCTCGTCTCGCGCTGCAGCAGAAATTTCCCGTCCTTCACCTGCTTGCGGAGTTCGACGATGTTTTGCGAACGCGCCGACCACCATTTTCCCAGCGGTTCAAAGACCAGCAGATCGCCCGCGTAAAGTCCGACGAGCACGACGGTCAGCACGATTAAAAATTTCTGGCGATTTTCAATTTTCAATGGCCACCTCCATTTATCCATTGAAAGTCGAACGTGAACTGCATCGGCGCCTGGCCGCGAACCTGTTCCACCTTGAGTTCCGTTACACCGTCCTGCGCGCGCAACCGGTTCAACATTTGCAGCCACGCCGCGTTGTTTTGCGCCGTGCCGCTGCACGTCACTACATTGTCCGCGCGGATTTCAACCGACTTCGCCGTCACCACGCCGTCCTCGGGGAACGCCAGCGTCAGCTGCCGCAAAATACTCAAGCTCTGGAACGAATCGTCGAACCACGGACGATATTGCTGTATCTGCGATTGCAGGCCGCCAAGCTCCGTGACCTGCGCGGACATCTGCGACCATTGCGAACGCAACAGGATCAATTCAATCTGCTGGAACAAAAATAATCCGCCGAAAATCGCCAGCACGCCAGCGGCCACCAGGCTGGCGGTTTTCAATTTGCCGGAGGCATACTTCGCGGCGAATTGCTGCAACATCGTCGGTTTCGGCGGCAAAAATTCAAACGGCGCCGCTTGCTCCAGCAACCGCCGCGCCGCCAGACTGAAAGCCGCCGAAACCGAAACCGCTGGCGGCAACTGCGCGGAAAATTCATCCGGCGCGTAAGCCGAAACCACTTCGACGCGCAAACCTGACGCTTCGAAACGCAATTCCATTTCGTCCGCGAGCGGTTGCGCCAGTTCGCGCGGGCCGAAAATGCGGATGCGTTTGACCGTCGCGCGCAACTCGGCGGGCAATTGTCCGAGCGTGACGCGCGTTTCGCGCGCGACGACTCCGGCTTGCAGTGAACGCCGCGAGCCTTCATTTTCAATCGCGCCTTCGAGCGCGCGCAATGCCGCCACGCCACCGCCGGCCGTGATCTGCAAACCGACGTGGCTTTCGCCGACTGCGAGCGCGAGCACGCCGTTGGAATTTTCGCCCGGCGGTTGCAGCGCGGAAAGTCCCAGCGCAAAACTGACGGGCTTCAATTTCGCCGCCGTCAAAACCTGTTCGAGCGTCGCCAACTGGCCGCTGGAAATTCCCACGAGCGTGACGTGCTGTTTTCCGTCAACGAGCGCGCAGCGCGAATCCCCGATCCGCAGGGTCGCGACGTCGGACGAAAATTTTTGTTCCGCCTCGATTTGCAACAGGCTCGCGGCGTCGGCTTCCGCCAGTGGCGGTAATTCCGTTTGCGCCATCAACGCCCATTTCAACGGCACGCCGACGATGCAGTTGCGCTCGCGCACGCCGGCGGCGTCGAGCTGGTTGCGGATTTCGCGGCCGACGAGTTCTGGCGCGGCGGTCAGCGGGTCGAGCGTGAGCGTGACGGAAAATGATTGCAGCGATTGCAGCGAGCCGTTCGTGCGGCGCAGAACGACGCCGTCGAGGCGGCTGCCGTCCAGCGCGAGGCCGAGCAGGCTCGTCAGGCGTTTGCGCTTCGGCAATTTTAATTTCGAGATTTTGCTCATGGCGTGTTTTTTGCGACCCACGTTTCGCGGGCTTTTTCTCCGAGCGCCCAGCCGAGCCGGCTCAAATCCTGACGGTAAATGATTTTTGGCGTGCCGTCGGTGATGTCGAAAATAAATTTCACGCGCCGGTAGCCGCGCCCGAACGGGCCGACCGCCGCGATGTCCGCCGTGTATTGAAAACTTTTTGTCGTGATCCAATCGCGCCCGGCGACGGCGGTGACGACGTTATTGTTCTGGCCGAGCGCCGAGATCATCCATGCGGGCGACGTGAGGTTGTTGGGATTTTGTTCACGATAGGAAATCAGCGATTG
The DNA here is from genome assembly GCA_964249225.1 of uncultured Verrucomicrobiota bacterium. Classification (GTDB taxonomy): domain Bacteria; phylum Verrucomicrobiota; class Verrucomicrobiia; order Limisphaerales; family UBA11358; genus UBA11358. The sequence goes on from CAXUBD010000036.1 coordinate 3,946, forward strand.
CGCCGCGCCGTCGGCGGTTTGTTCATCAATGTTCGCGCCCATGAACCGCGCCGTCAGCACGGCCTCGCTCGCGGTGTTGATGTTGACGCGCCCGTAGGTGTAAAGATTCGTCGTCGTGGTGATGTTGTTGTAAATCTTGGCGAAATCCTCCGCGCTCATGCCGGCGACCATGCAGCGCCGGCACAAATCCAAAATGCTTGCGCAGGGATTATTCGGCCGTCCCGCCGGCTGATGAATCTGGTTGTAAATGGAATCGGCAATGCTTTTCGCGTTGCTGACTCCGGCGTTTTGGAAAAGCGATTCAAGCTGTGATGGCGACGCGGTGTTTGCGTTCGTCAGCGAAGAACCGTCCGAATGAAAATTGGGTTCGCGGCTGTAGACCGTCGTGTATTCGATAAGGCCGAAATTCGGCGTCGTACCGCCGGCAGAACTTTTTTCGTTCGCGTCGAGCACGCCGTTGCGATTCACGTCGTTACCGACCAGCAAATTTATCGTCACGCCGTAAACCAACCGCAGTTCGTCCACGGTTTCAAACGGCGAATTTTTGTCCTCGTAACCGAGTTGCGAATAATCGAGCGAGTAGTTGCCGCTGCCATTGGTGCTGCGCCAGTCCACAATCGCGCCGCCCAAATCCGTGGTCATGTTTGGCAGATAGGAAATCGTGTTCGTGCCGGCGAGGTTCAAATTTATTTTCGAGGCCTCGTCAATCAAGCCAAAAGTCGGTTCCGTCGTGACTGTGCCCGACAAATCGCGGCCGATGATCCAGACATGCGAATCGCCAATGGCCATCGCCTCACAATTGAATTGCGAATTGGTCGGCATCGTGCCGTTCGTCGCATAATTGACGAGCGCATAGCCGACGTAACGCGCCGCGCCTTCGATGGCCTGCTCCGCCGCGAGGCCGGTCGTGCGATTGTCCGACGCGCGGAGTTCCAACGTCATCGCGTTCGCAAAATACAGCGTGATGCTGATCAGTCCGATGACGATCCAAAGCACGATGATGAGCACCGACGCTTGTTCAGCGCGGCGGTCATCAGGTTTTGATTTTGGATGGCGCAGATTCATTTCAACTTCCCACGGTGCTGTTCGAGTTGGAGCGCGATTGCGAATCAATCGGCACCAGGATTTCAATCGGCGCCGCATTTTTGCCGCCGGTGAGTTGGATGTCCACGCGGACGGCAACCGGCAGGTTCGTGTTCGCCGAAGTCGTGTCGGTCGTGTCCCACGCGGAAAACCATTGCGCGCCGTCGTAGCCGGAAAACTGCACGCTCGCGACGCCGCTCAACATTAACTGGTCTTCCACGTCCGGCGTGGCCAGCGTTAAAAGATTCCGTGAGACACTGCGATACAAATCCTTGCCCGCGCCGCCGTCCGGGGAATTTTTCAATTCATAGGTCACGCGCTGGATGTCACCCCACGGTTCATTCTCACTCAACGCGCCGGTCGCGGTGAAAATTTCTGCGCTAACCGGGTCGCCGATACCGAGGCTCGTCACGTTGCCGATTTTGAAATCGCCCGACAAAAGCCCGCTGGTTTTTGGCGTCACGGCGCATTGCAAATCGCGGCGCAAAATCGTCAGCGCCTGATCCGTCGGCGACGCGGAATCCACCGCGTCGGACGCCGCGTTGCGCAAGTGCAGCGCCGTGAAAAAAACGGCGTTCGCCGCCGCCAGCACGATCGCGGCGATGCCGATCGCCAGGATCATTTCGATGAGCGTGAAGGCTTCGCGACGAGCGCAAAAAAATTCCCGCGCGTCGCGTACCGGCTTTCGGCTTTCGACTTTCGGCTCTCGACCAAATGTTATTTTTATTTTCACTGTTGCGAACTCGTCGTCGGCGTGAACACCTGCGGATTGGCCAGCGTGCTCAATTTCACCGAATAATCTTTTCCCTGCGCGGAATATTTCACTTCCGCCGTCAGCAATTGCATCGAATCCTGCGGCCACGTCTGGCTGGTCAGCGTCCAGCGGAAATCCACTGCGCCTTCCGTCGCCGTGCCGCTTTGCGTGCCGTTGTTCCAGTTCGTCATCACGATGCTTTCGTTCAAAATCCGGTCGGCCACGCGCGCCGCCGCGCCTTTGCGCACGGCGACTTCGCCGGACAGCGTCGCCACGTGCAGCGCCTCGACCGCCGTCGGAATCACGATGGCCAGAAACAGCAGCGCGGCCAGAACTTCCGCCAGCGTGAACGCGGCGCGGTTTTTATTTTTCGCTGTTGCTAATTTCATAACCTCGGCGGTCGCGCGATTCGATCAACCACAGCGCCGCGCCGCCGGAATCCATCAAACGCAACGTGTGCGGACTGTTTTCATCCACCGAGCCGTCCGCCAGAAAACGGATCGCGGGCAGATTGCGAACGGTCGTCGTCGCGTTGCCGCCCGCATTCAAAACTGAAAGCTGCACGTTGTCGGCGACTGTAAAATCCTCGGCGTTCACGTCGCCTTTTTTTCCGGGCGTTTCTTCTGCCAGCCCGTAGCCGTTTTGTTTTTCATCCAGCCACAGCACCATCGGCATTCCTTCCGAAACGGCACGCGCTTCTCCCGCGTGCATGAGCGCCAGCAGCCGGCGCGACTCGGAATCCAGCGCGCGTCCGCGAACGAAACCCGCCATGCGCGGCGCGACCAGCGAGACGGCGACGACGAGCAAGACCATCACAAAAATCAATTCGACCAGCGTGAACGCGGCGCGTCGAGAGCCGAAGGTCGAGGGTCGAAGGCGAAAAATTTCACGCGCGCGAAATTTTTTCCTTCGACTTTCGACTTTCGACTTTCGACAAGGCAAATTCATTTTGTCCAGTTGCCGATGTCGTCGTCGGTGCCCGCTTTTCCGTCCGGGCCGACGGAACTTAAATCGTAGCCGTTCGGATTGTGCCGGCCGGGCGCGACATAAACGTAAGGATTGCTCCAAGGATCCACGGGCAGTTGCGGCGGATCAAAATAAGGCCCGTGCCAGTTCTTGGCGTTGTTGGGTTGCTGAAGCAAATCGTTCAGACTTTTCGGATAATAACCGTTGTCAATTTCAAATTGATCGAGCGCGGATTTGATGCCGGCGCGAATATCTGTCTGCGCCGCCGTGACGCGCGCCGATTCGCTCTTGCCGGCGATTTTCGGGATGACCAGCGCCGCGAGGATGCCGATGATCGCGACGACCAGCAGCATTTCCACCAGCGTGAAGCCGCGATTGCGCGGGCATTTAATTTGATTTTGTTTGGAATGATTGCATTTCATAATTTGTGATGTGTTCAATTTTTATTTGATGTGTTCGCCCATCGAAAGCACCGGCAGCAACATGCCGATGAAAATCACGCCGATGAATCCGGCGATCAAAAAAAGCATCAGCGGCTCGGCGAACGCGACGGCGGTTTTCAGGTTGCGGTCGAGATCGCTTTCGGTCACGGCGGCGATGCGGATCAATTCCACGTCGAGCTTGCCGCTTTCTTCGGCCACCGAAACCATTTCCAGGACGGAGCCGGAAAAAAGTTCCTTGCATTCCGCGAGACTCTGGCCGAGCCGTCCGCCTTGCTGCACGCGCTCGATGGATTGCGTGACCGCGTCCACGAGAATCTGGTTGCCGATGGATTTGCGCGCGACGTTCAAACTTTGCACGAGCGGCACGCCCGCGCCGAGCAGCGTGCCGAGCATCCGGCAAAAACGCGCCATCGCAAATTGTGCGTTGAGCGGGCCGACGATCGGCGAACGCAAAACCAATCCTTCCCAGACACGCTTGCCTTTTTCCGAGGCAAACCAGGTGCGCACTAAAAATGCAATCGCCGCCACGCCGATCCCCACAAACAATCCGAAGTGAATGACCACATGGCTCGTGCCGATGATGACTTGCGTGATCAACGGCAGATTTCCGTGCAGGCTGTTGAAAACGTTTTGAAATTTCGGGATGAAAAACACGAGCATCACCGTCAGCACGATCAGCGCTAGCACGAATAAAATGCACGGATACAACATCGCCGTCATGACTTTGGATTTCAGTTCCTTGTCGCGCGACTGAAATTCCGCGATCTGCGCCAGCACAACATCGAGGAAGCCGCCGGTCTCGCCCGCCTGCACCATCGCGGTGTAGACGCGCGGAAAAGTTTCCGGCGATTGCGCCATCGCGTCGGCCAGCGTCATGCCGTCCACGACGAGATCGTGCACGCGTTTCCATTGCGCGGCGACGGCGGGCTTGGCGGATTCCTTGCAAAGGATCACCAGCGCGCGGCTCAACGGCACGCCGGCGGCGAGCAAACTTGAAAGCAGGCGCGTGAAATTTTCCAATTCCTTCGCGGAAACTTTTTGCGATTGGAAATTGAAGGAAATATTTTGCGTCGAACCGTTTTTGGATTTCGCGGAAGTTTTTTCCGAAAGATTCACTGGACGCAAGCCGAGCGTTTCCATCTGCCGCAACGCGTCCGGTCGGCCGGGCGCGTCGAGCTGCCCGACGGCAATCTTGCCGTCTGCCTGCAACGCGCGATATTGGAATGTCGGCATTTTAATGGTCGAGGGTCGAGTGACGAGGGTCGAGGGCAATGCGCAGCCGCGCGCTTTTGGCGCTCGACTCTCGACTCCCGACTCTCGACAAATTTTTCATTTTCATCTTGCCACCGCGATGCTCGCCGTCTCCGGCGATTCTGGAGTTGCGGTCGGCGTCGCTTGCGCGACTTCCTTCGCGGTCGTCACGCTCAAAACTTCTTCGACGGTTGTCGTTCCGTTGCGCACATGACGCCAGCCGTCGTCCGCGAGCGAGCGCATGCCGGCGCGTTGCGCGGCGGCGCGAATCTGGTCGCTCGAGGCGTTCTTCAAAATCAACTGGCGGATTTCGCTGTCGGAATCCATCCATTCAAAAATCGCCTGGCGTCCGTGAAAGCCGGTGTTGCGGCATTCGCGGCAGCCGACGGATTTGTAAAGCGTGACGTCGGCGGGCAGGCCGAGTTTCGTCTTGAACGCCTGCGCGGTCACCGAATTGTCCGGCTGTTTGCAATGTTTGCACAAGACGCGGACGAGGCGTTGCGCGAGCACGGCTTCGAGCGACGACGCGACGAGATACGGTTCGACGCCCATGTCCACGAGCCGCGTCAACGCGCCGGGCGCGTCGTTCGTGTGCAGCGTGGAAAAAACCAGATGGCCGGTGAGCGACGCTTGCACGGCGATCTGCGCGGTCTCGGCGTCGCGGATTTCGCCGATGAGAATCACGTCCGGGTCGTGGCGCAAAATGGAACGCAACCCGCGCGCAAAAGTGAGGCCGGATTTTTCGTTGACCTGAATCTGGTTGACGCCTTTGAGTTGGTATTCGACTGGGTCTTCAATCGTGATGATTTTGCGGACGGAATCATTGATCTCATTCAGCGCGGTGTAAAGCGTCGAAGTTTTTCCTGAACCGGTCGGGCCGGTGACGAGAATAATTCCATGCGGCATTTCGAGCACACGTTTGAAACATTCCACTTCGCGCGCGTCCATGCCGAGATCAGACAGGCCGCGCAGTTTGGAATTTTGACGCAGCAAACGCATCACGACCGCTTCGCCGTGCAACATTGGAATCACCGAAACGCGGATGTCCACTTCGGCGTCGTCCACGCGGATTTTAATGCGGCCGTCCTGCGGCAATCTTTTTTCCGCGATGTTCAAATGGCTCAAAATTTTTACGCGTGAAACAATCGCGGGTTGAAAGCGCTTGAGTTGCGCGGGAACGGGAACGTCCTGCAACACGCCGTCAATGCGATAGCGGATGCGAAATTCGTCCTCGAACGGTTCGAGGTGGATGTCGGACGCGCGCAATTCGATGGCGTCCTTCAAAACCTGGTTGACGAAATGGATGATCGAAGCTTCGTCTTCGGCGGCCTCGTCGAGATTGGTATTCTCGGCATTTTCGTCAACGACTTGAAAACCTTTTTCCTCGTCGAGCGTGCCGATGGTGTCCGCGCCGACGCCGAGACGTTTTTTGATTTCGCGCTGGATGGCTTCGCTCGTGGCGAGCACCGGCTTGAGGTTCAGGCCGGTCATGGTTTTGAGCGCGTCGAGTCCGTGCGTCGCAAAAAGCCGGCTGGTGGCGACCTCGACCGTTCCGTTGTTGCGCTTGAGCGGAAGCAATTCTTCCTTCAATAAAATGCGCGCGGGAAAAAGTGACAGAAGCTGACGATCCGGATCAACGTCGTCCAGAGTCGTGAACGTGAGGCCGTATTCGTGCGCGAGCCAGCGCAAAATATCTTCCTCGGTTGCGACCTCGGTTTTGGAATGAACCAATAAATCCGCATCAATTGAAGACAGTTGCCGGGACGCGATCATGCGTTCCAGCAACTGCTTCAAGGATGAATCGGGCGTGATTGTTTCGTTCATAGCCGAAAACGTCAGCTTCTGTTTTGGAATTTTTCAATCTACCAAACCGAGCAGCGCCGCCTGGGCTTCCTGTTTGGCGGTGAGAACCTGCTGCAAGTCTTTCTGCGCCTGCACCAGTTTGGCCTGCTTGGCTTTTTGCGCCGCGCGATATTTTTCCAGCGAGTCTTTGATTTGCCCGGCGGGCGCGTTGTCATCAATCAATTTCTGCAACGCCTCGGCTTCCGGGCTGGGCGTGCCGAACATTCCGCCACCACGACGATTGTTGCCGCCTTGGCCGCCGCGATTTCGGCCGCCGCCAAACATCCGGCCCATGGCGTTGCCACCGGCATCACGCCGCGCATCCATGACTTTTTGGACGAGCGGCTGGACGGCATCCCAATCGGTGTCATTGGTGAATCCAAGCTGATCTTTGATATTATCCATGATGCGTTGCTGCATCTGGGCCGGGTCAAAATTGCCACGACCACCGCCACCATTACCACCGCCGTTGCCGCCATTGTTATCTTGCGCGAAAATGGAGCCGGCGCTCAAAAGCAGAGCGGCGACCATGGCGCACATTGTTGATATTTGTTTCAGTTTCATCGAATTTTTCCTCTCATCGTTGAGTTGTTAATTTCGTTTCGTCACAGGGCGACACACGCGTGCTGCCCGTTGGTTTCAACGCAACCTACGCAAAGAACATGCCAAACGAAAAAACCACCGTTTGCAGGTGAAACACAGATTCATATTGCGCAATTGCTGCTCGAACCATCCTGGTTGTGCGCAGAAATTGCGCGCTCGCAAAATTTGTCACCGGATTGTAACTTTCGTGTAAGATTGTCTAAACTTACGATACGCACCGGAAGCGGCGGCAGGTAAAAACGTTATGAACAGTTTTGCGTCGGAACATTTTTTGAACCGCGAATTGAGCTGGCTCGAATTCAACCAACGGGTTTTGGACGAGGCGCTCGACGCCACCAATCCACTTTTGGAACGGCTGAAATTTTTCACCATCGTCAGTTCCAACCTCGACGAATTTTTTGAAGTGCGC
>CAXUBD010000036.1:11306-14919 GCA_964249225.1 uncultured Verrucomicrobiota bacterium
AACAACAGATTGAAAGCGGCCACAACGAACGCAGCGTGGACGGTCAGACGGCCGCGGAAACATTTCAAGCCATCGCCCGCCGCGCGCATCAAATGGTCGCCGACCAATACGTCGGCTGGCGAAACGACCTGATGCCCGCGCTCGCCAAAAACGGCATCCGCATCCTCGAAATGGAAAATCTGGGACTCGAAGACATCGGCTGGCTCGAGGAATATTATCAATCCAAAATCCGCCCGGTGCTGACGCCGCTGGCGATTGATCCGGCGCATCCGTTTCCACAACTGCTCAACAAATCGCTGAACCTGATGGCGCGATTGGAAATGGCTCCGGCGAACGGAAAAGGCCCGCCGCTCAAACACATGGCCGTCGTGCAATGCCCCGCAATTTTGCCGCGACTGATTCAATTGCCGCGCGCAGACGCCCGCCGCGACTACGTTTTTTTGAGCCATTTGATCGGACGTTTCCTGCCCGATCTTTTTCCGGGCACGAAAATTCTCGGCTGCTGGCCGTTCCGCGTCACGCGCAACAGCGAGCTTTACATTGACGAGGAAGATTCCAGAAATCTGCTCAAGGCCGTAGAAACCGAATTGCACAACCGCCGCAAAGGCGATGCCGTGCGCCTGGAAATTGACCACAAATGCCCCGCGAAAATTCGCGACGCACTTTTAAAAACATTTCACCTGACCGAAGACGATTTGTATCTGGTCAACGGCCCGCTGAATCCCACGCGGCTCATGGCGCTTTATCAAGGCGACCATTCGCCGGAATTGCGCGACGCACCGGTCGTCGCGCCCGTCGCGCGCGTGCTGCGCGGACAAAAAGATTTGTTCGCCGCGATCCGCGAACGCGACGTGCTGCTGCATCATCCCTACGAAAATTTCAACAGTGTCGTGGAATTTCTCGAACACGCGGCGGAAGACGAAAACGTCTTCACGATCAAGATGACGCTCTATCGCACCGGCGGCGATTCGCGCATCATCGGCGCGCTCATGAACGCGGTCAACAACGGCAAGCAAGTCACGGCCGTCGTTGAATTGCGCGCGCGTTTTGACGAAGCCAATAATATTCATTGGACGCGTCAACTTGAGGAAAATGGCGTGCACGTCGTTTATGGCCTCGTCGGTTTGAAAATTCACGCGAAGGTCGCGCTCGTCGTGCGCTCGGAACGCGGCCAGAGTCGCCGCTACGTTCATCTCGCCCCCGGCCATTACAACCCGACCACCGCGCGCCTATACCACGCTTAGAGTTTGCTGACGTGCAAAACCGAATTTGGCGAGGACGCGACGAATCTTTTCAATTTGCTCACCGGCATCTGCCAGTTTCAAGGCATGAAAAAACTCGTCGTCGCGCCGTTCGATCTGCACGCGCGGCTGTTGAAACTGATCGAACGCGAAATCGCGAATGCAAAGCGCGGCCTGCCCGCGCGCATCATCGCCAAATTCAATTCGCTCGTGGAACCGGAACTCATCGAGGCGTTTTACCGCGCGTCGCAGGCCGGCGTAAAAATTGATCTCATCGTGCGCGGCATCTGCTGCCTGCGGCCCGGCGTGCCAAAAGTGAGCGACAACATCACCGTGCGCGGCATCGTGGATCGTTTTCTCGAACACAGCCGGATTTATTATTTTGAGACCGCATGCCAGCCGGAAGTTTTCGCCGGCAGCGCGGACTTGATGCCGCGAAATCTTTTCCGCCGCATCGAGGTCGTTTTCCCGGTTGACGACGGCAACTTGCGCGACCGCGTCATCAGCGAAATTCTCGCCGTGACGCTGGCCGACAATGTGAAGGCAAGGTTCTTGCGCGCCGACGGTTCCTATCAGCGCGTCGTTTTGGCCAAGGGCGAAAAACCGCGCCGCAGCCAGGTGGAATTTTTGAAACTCGCCAACGCTGATGAAACGCGCGGTCCGGCGTCCGCCAAAAACGGCGCGAAATATCCGCGCGTTACACTCTCGCCATCGCCGCACCATTCCACCGTCAAATCGCAAAGCGCTACTTCAAAATGAACCTGTATCTTTTGCGCCACGGGATTGCCATTGATCCGAGCGAGCCGCGTTTTAAAAACGACGCGGAACGCCCGCTCACGCCGAAAGGCAAACGGCGTTTGCGAGAAGCCACACGCGCGATGGGCGCGCTGCGGCTGTCCTTCGATTTGATTTTGTCCAGCCCGTTTCTGCGCGCAAAACAAACGGCGGAAATCGTCGCGAAGGATTTTAAAATCCAGAAGAAACTTTTTTTCTCCGACGAACTGAAACCCGGCGGCAATCCGCGCACGTTGATCCAGCAATTGAACGAGCGGCGTCCGAAACCGAAAACCGTTTTGCTCGTCGGGCACGAACCGTATTTGAGCAAGCTCATCGGCGTGCTGACGGCGGGCAGCACGAACATGGAAATGGATTTGAAAAAAGGCGGCCTGTGCAAACTGGAGACGGATTCGCTGCGCTACGCCCGTTGCGCCGCGCTCGCGTGCCTGCTCGCGCCGCGACAAATGGAATTGATGGGAAAAATCAAATCACGCTGATTTTCCACTTGACAGAAGAGTGCCATTTGCTTAATGATCAGGCTGTTTTGAAAAGGGAGAGGTTGTTCATGAATCCCGAATAATTTATGAATAAATTAAATTCAACACTTGGAATGGGCATCGTTTTTTCTGCTCTTATTGTTTCCACTTCGATTTCGCGCGCCGCTGTCATTGTGGATAATTTGAGTTACGGTGGTAATGGCTCTGAATATTCTGGTTCCGTATCATCATATGCGCAAGTCTTCACGATGCCCGGCGGACCGCCAGCCCCAGCCTATCTTGACAAACTCGAGGTGAATTTAACTCTCGATGTGCAACCGGGAAATGTGAATTTTTATCTCTATACCACCACATCGGGAGGTGTGCCGACGGGTTCCGGCACTTTGCTTGGAACCTCTCCGACGTTGTCCTCTGGACCTAATCAAAATGTCATGATATCTCTGGTGAATAGTCCAAGCTTGTCTTCTGGCACCTCCTACGCAATTGTCATGACTGAAAATGCGGGGGTCGTGGCTTGGGACGCCACCTCAACAAGTGGCGCTGGTTCAGGGACAGGAACACTCCCATCTGGTGGAGGGATTTATACTTATAACGGTACTGCTTGGACATCTGCATATAGCGGTTATTCCTTTCAAATGGATGTTGAGACTGGGATGACTCCAGTTCCAGAAGTTCCCACCACTGGCGCGTTCATGGGTTTTGGTGCGTTGACCATTGCCGTCGGCCACAGCCTGCGCCGCAAACTTTTCGCCGCAAAAAACTTTTCGCTTTAAACATTTTTAGCGCCGCTCGCAGTTTAAATCTGAAAATCCACCGCCGTCTGTTTGTCCGCCTTGCTCAACACGCGCATGTCGAGGCCGTCGTAAATCACCAGCGAATTCGGCTGGACGCTGTTCATGATAAAAACGTTGCCGCCAATCGTGCTGCCCGCGCCGATGACTGTCTCGCCGCCGAGAATCGTCGCGCCCGGATAAATCGTCACGCGGTCCTCAATCGTCGGATGCCGTTTCTTGCCGCGCAACGCCTGCCCGCCCGCCGTGGATTTCGCGCCGAGCGTCACGCCGTGATACATCTTCACATGATTGCCGATGATCGCCG
>CAXUBD010000037.1:0-14913 GCA_964249225.1 uncultured Verrucomicrobiota bacterium
GCTCAATCAATTGCTCGCGCTCGCCGGTCTGGCGCCCATCCATGCCGCGCCCATCCCGCTGCCGATCGGCATTTCATTTTTCACCTTCCACGCGCTTTCGTATGTGATTGATATTTACCGCCGCAAATGGAAGGCCGCGACCGATCCGAAGGACGTGGCGCTTTACATCTTTTTTTTCCCGCAACTGATCGCGGGCCCGATTTTGCGTTGGAGCGCGATTGCGCCGCAGCTGTTGGAACGCGCGCCAAGCCGCGATGTTTTCGCGGAAGGCGTCCGCCGCTTCGTGGGCGGCCTGGCCAAAAAAATGATCATCGCCAATGCGGTCGCCGTGCCGGCGGATCAAATCTTCGCGTTGCCGGCGAACGAACTTGCTGCGTCGGTCGCGTGGTTTGGAATCCTCTGTTACACGCTGCAAATCTATTTTGATTTCTCTGGCTACTCGGACATGGCGGTGGGCCTGGGAAAAATGTTCGGGTTCACGTTTCTGGAAAATTTCAATTTCCCCTACACCGCGCAATCCATCCGGGATTTCTGGCGGCGCTGGCATATTTCGCTCGCCACGTGGTTCCGCGATTATCTTTATATCCCGCTGGGCGGCAACCGCGTTTCGGAAGCGCGAAACCATTTGAACCTGCTGATCGTTTTTTTCCTGTGCGGTTTGTGGCACGGGGCGAGCTGGACTTTTGTCGTGTGGGGACTTTATCACGGATTGTTTCTCGTGCTGGAGCGGACGCGTTTCGGCGCGTGGCAAAATAATTTTCCCCGCCCGGCGCGGCATCTTTACACAATTTTCGTGGTGATGATGGGCTGGGTGCTGTTCCGGGCGGAGACTTTTGGGGCGGCAGAACATTATTTTCTCGCGCTGTCCGGATTGGCCCACGCGTCCGCCGCGCAACCGCTGGCGCGTTATCTGACTCACCAAGCAATTTGGGCGATCGCGCTGGGCATTCCCTTTTGCGCGCCGTTGTGGGGTTGGATCAAAGCCACGAGTGCGCGTTTGGGACAAGCAACTCCCGCAAGCTGCCGGGGCGGCGTGCAAATTTTCGGCGCAGTTTTGGAATTGACGCTGGTCGTGGCCCTCCTGCTGATTTCAGCGATCTGGCTGGCGGGCGCAACTTACAATCCATTCATCTATTTCCGGTTCTGACGCCATGACCAACACCCGCGCCAAATCAGCTTTGACCGCATGGACCAACCGCGCCTTGATCGGATTGTTTTTCCTGTTGCTCTGGCTGCCGACGCTCGACATTATTTTCCATTTGGACTGGACGATCGACCGCGGTGAAAACCGGCAGTTGGCCATCTTTCCAAAATCCCCGTCGGGCGGGCGCGAATTGCAGGCTTATCTGGCCGCGCTGGAAACTTATTTCAACGACCACTTCGGCTGCCGCAAATGTCTCGTGCAATGGAACAACAAATTAAAATGGTCGCTCTTCAAAGACAAGAACACCCGCAACGTGTTGATCGGAAAAAACAATTGGTTCTTCATATCGGACGCCCAGATGATTGATCATTACAGCGGACTGCTTCAATTCACGCCGGAGCAATTGCACGACTGGCAGGCGCTGCTGGAGAAACGCCGGGATTGGTTCGCGCGCCGCGGCATCGCCTATCTTTTTGTCGTCGCGCCGGACAAACAAAGCATTTATCCCGAAGACCTGCCTGACTGGGTGACCAAGGTTCGTCCGCAAACGAAGCTCGACCAGTTTTTCGCGTACATGCGCGCCCACTCCACCGTGCCCGTGCTGGATTTGCGCGAGACGGTCCGCGCCGCCAAGCAAACCGACCCGACATTTCTAAAAACCGACACGCACTGGAATTTTTTCGGCGGCTTCGTCGCTTATCAGGAACTCGTCCGGACGCTGGCCAAACAATTGCCCGGCTTGGAACCCATGCCGCTCGCAACGTTCACGCTCACCAACCGGCTTCAGCCGGGCGGCGATCTGGCCAAAAACATTGCGGTGAACGTGGTCGAAAGCAACGCCTATTTCCTGGATCCCAAACCGGGATTGCCCTCGTTCACCAGAACCCAGGCTCCGCCCGACCATCCCAAGAATCCAAAATTCAGTTACAATCCCCAGGCGCAAGGCCGGGTGATTGTTTTTCAAGATTCGTTCGCAATGTGTTGGATGCCTTTTTTAGGCTACCACTTCAATCAAGTCACCTACCTCTGGCAATATTATCTCGACCCGGGTTGGATTGAGCGGGACAAACCCGTCGCCGTCGTCAATGAAATGTTGGAACGCTTTTTCAATTTGGAAGACCCCAAAAAACTGATGGCCGAAGACGCGCTGAAATGAATGCCGTTTGGTTTTTTGCGCGCAGAACGGGGTTCATCAACTCCGAGCATCAAGTTCTGGCGTTCTGTTTTATTCATGAAACCACCGGATGACCGGCGCGGGCGCTGCGCGGTTCCGACTTTTTGCGGCGGCGGATTTTCATCGGCGGATTGCCGGAATTTTTTCGCAGCCATTTCTTCAAATTCCGGAATGGACGGAAAATTTTATGTTCGACCCAGTAAAGCGCATACCAGTTTTTTTGAAGCAACGCCATCAGGTCGGCGACCAGCGGCTTGACGCGCGCGCCATGATTTTTTCGCAAATAGTAGATCTGCCGGAACAACAGTCGGCGCGTGGTCCGCTCGCGCAGCCACGGTTTCGCAAAATAGCTTTCCAATATCATCAAATTCTCGTCCTGACCGATGCCTTCGCGGCGATTGACGGCAGTTTGCTGCCGCGCATGTTTCCGAAAGGCGCATAAAGGTTCCGCGCGATAGGCAAAGTCGCCCTGCTCCAGCAGATGGAACCACATTTCCATGTCCACCAGTTGCGCGTAACGCGCATCAAAGCCGCGCGCCGCGTGCTTTTTGCGAAACATCACCAGCGATGGTTCGCCGATCAGATTCGTGGCATGTTCCAGACAGTGCAAAATGACTTCCTGGCCGTTCCAAACCGCCGAAGATCCGAAGTGCCGGCGGTGTTCCAACACCTGGGATTGCTCGCCAATAATATGCGACGCCGACACGGCCAGTGAAACCGCCGGATCTTCGTCCAGCGACGCGACCATCTGCCGCAACGCCGAGGTGGAAAGCAACACGTCGTCCTGCAAAACATATTTGACGTATTCACCGCGCGCCGCGCGCAGACAGCAGTTGAAATTCCCGGCCAAACCCAGGTTCGCAGGATTGCGCCACCAGCGGATGCGCGGGTCGCGCGCCGCGTATGCCTCGATGATGACACGGCTTCCGTCGGTAGAACCATCGTCACTGACGAGCAGTTCGTAATCGGAAAAATCCTGCGCAAGGATCGAGTCCAGACATTCCGCGAGGAAGCTTTCGCCATTGAAAACGGGAACCAGCACGCTCACGACCGGACGATCGCTGCGTTCGTTCTTTTGCGGGGAAAAATCATCCTCCGCGATTCCAGCGCCGCGCTGCCAGGATTTAAAATTCTCCCGCAGGCGCTCCGCACGGCGGCGCAGCCAGCAAAAAAAATATTGCGGCCGGCCCAGCATCTGCAGGAGCGTCGCCGCCAAGACCTTTTCGGTTTCGCCGGAGCATTTTTGCAGCCGCCGGATTTGATCGAACAGCAGCCGCGGCGGCGCGGATTGCCGCACCCACATCTTCGGAAAATAAATCGTCTTCAGCCGGATGGCGTCGCGCTCGCTCGCGCCGCTGAGTTTGTGCTTCACCGCTTCCTGGTCGGGGTGACGCCGCCAGGCGCTCAACGGCTGGGCGAGGCAGGTGAAATCTCCTTGTTCCAGCAGATGAAACCAAAGTTCCAGATCCAGCAGCGAGCGAAAGCGTTCATCAAAGCCGCGCGCCGCGGATTGCCGCCGGAACATCGTGACGGTCGGCTCGCCGATCAAATTCACCGGCTCGCAAAGACATTGCAGGATGAGTGCCCGGCCTGGTTGCCGGCCGGAATGCGGGAAGTGATCCCGGACTTGAATCAATCGGGAATCGGCGGTGATGATCTGCGACTCCGACACGGCCAGTGAAACCGCCGGATCGTGTTCCAGGCATGCTACCATCTGGCGCAGCGCCGAGGTTGCGAGCAATTTGTCGTCCGAAAAAACAAATTTCACAAATTCACCGCGCGCGGCGCGCAGGCACAAATTTAAATTAGCGGCCTGACCCAGATTGACCGGATTGCGCCACCAGCGGATGCGCGGATCGCCGGCGGCATATTTTTCGATGAGCGCGGCGCTGCCGTCGGTGGAGGCATCGTCGCTGATGAGCAACTCGTAATCGGAAAAATCCTGCGCGCGGATCGAATCCAGGCATTCCGCCAGAAACGTCGCGCTGTTGAACACGGGCACCAGAACGCTGACCTTGGGTGGTTTCATTTTTTCACTGCGGAAATTCTCACCCGTAATGCAGGGTTTTTCCGTTTCGCCGCCGTTCGCGGAGCGTGTGGCCGCTGCGCAATAATTCACTCCACTTTCGCCAGGCGCTCATGAGCGCGCGGTTTACCCGCGCCGTCCGCCGTTCGAACCAGTTGATTTTCCATTTCGCGCGGAAATAACGGATGGTTTCGTCACGATACGGCCCGGTGGTCTGCACGATGGCCAGTTGCGTCACGCAGCCGAAATGATGAATGTAAGCGCCGCCCGTGACGGCCAGTTCGAATCCGGCCAGTTTTGCGCGCCGGAAAAAATCATCGTCTTCATTGCCACCCTTTCGAAAATTTTCGTCAAAATTTCCAATCGTCTCAAAGACGCGCCGGTGCACGAGAAAACAGGCGCCGGACGCGGTCTTTCGCCGCCGGACATTTTTCGTCCGGGCCGTGAACCGGCGCGCGTAATCCCGGAGGTCATAATCCAGTTCGCCCTCGCCCATCGCCGGACTGGCGACGTCCACCTTTTCTTTCTCCGCAAAGGCGATCAGATTTTCCAACCAATCCGGCGGCACGACCACGTCGTTGTTGAGAAACAAAGTCCACGCCGTCTGACTGGCCGCAAAACCCTGGTTCCACGCCGCCGCGCACGCGCGGTTTTCCGGATTTTGGATCGCGCGCAAGCCGGGCCGGCCGGCAAGAAATTCCGCCGTGCCATCGGTCGAGGCATTGTTGACCACGACAATCATCTCGTCCGCGCAGCCGGCGGCGTTCAAGCTGTCCAGACATTGGCGTGTGTAATGCAATTGATTGAAGACGGGAATGACAATCGTCGCTTTCATTCGTTTTGATTTTTCGCCGGCAAACGACGCCCGGGCGTCCGGCCCGGCGGAAATGGCCGCTGGTCCCGGAACTTTTCGGATTGATGAATTGTTGCGCGCATTTTATTCGCGGGTGGCCAGGCAAAAAAATTTGCTGTGGCGCGCCAGGGCCTCCGGCAACTTCCGCGATGCCAGCGCCGCCCATAATTCGCGCGGCGGCGGTGCCACCAGAATCGCCCCCGCCGTTTGAATTTTCCAGCCGGAACCGGCAAAACGGAACAGTTCGTGGTCCGGAACCAGAACCCGCGTGTAATTCTTCAGCGTTGCCGGGTCCAATTTGTCGGTTTGCACCACCGTCCAGTTTTTTCCGAGCAACACGCGGACGCGGCTGGCAAGCTGCACATTGCCGACCAGCAGCACTTTTTCCGGCGAGGCTTTTTTAGTTTGCTTCAGCACCGCCGCGATTTGTTGCGAACCATCGGGCAATAAAACCGGCATCGCCGCCGTGAAAAAAACCAGCCAAACCAGCAGCATGGCCAATCCCAACCCGAGCGGCGCGGAAAGTTTTTCCCGACGCACGCCCAGACCGAGCACCACGATGAACAGCAACAGCAGCACACCAACGAACACGGAAAAAACCAACGGCAACGGCCACTGCGATTCAATCAAAAATGCCAGCACCTCGCCGAGCGCCAAAACGGCGAGCAGGATTTTTAAAATCCGGCGCGTGGAAAAAATCAAGGGAACGGCTTCGGCGTTTTGCAACCAGACGGCGGACAGCACAGCCATCAGCGGCGTGGCCGGCAGCAGATAACGCAGCGAAACATTGGCGCCGAACGAAAATCCCGCGATCAAAACCGCCGTCCACGCGAGAATGAATTTTTGCGCGGGCGGCGGGATTTTGCCGGCGGCGAAAGATTTTTTGCGCGCGAACGCCTCAATGACCGGCACGCTCCACGGCAAAAAATTGACAATCAAAACCAGTGCGAACTGCGGCACGCGAAGAAGTGGCGACCAAAAATGGCCATGCATGTTGCCCGTGACCTGGTCGCCGAAAAAGTGCCGCCACGCCAGCGCGCCCTCTTTCCAAAAAATATAGGCGAACCAGCTTCCGGCCAAAATCGCGGCGGCAAAAAAAACGGGCGGGTGGATTATTTTTTTGACCGCGCGCCAGCCACGCCCCCGCCACGCCGCAAACGCCCACGCGAAAAGAATTATCACGCCGCCGAGCAATCCCTTGTCCAAAACCGCCAGCGCCGCGCCGCCATAAGCCGCCCAAAATGCAGCGGCAAAAAATTCTTCAAAAACAATCAGCCGGAGGAATCCATATGCGCTCAAGGTGATGGAAAAAACCAGCAGCGCGTCAGGCATGGAACGCAGGGAGCAAAGAAAAAATTGCGGTTGCGAGGCCAGCATCATCACCGCGAGCAGCGCGGCTTCGGAATCGCCGGTCAGTTTTTGGGCGAGGCGATGCGTGAGAAAAAGCGTGCCGCAACCGGCGAGCAGGAAGGGAAGTTTTGAGGCGAGGGTGCCGACGCCGAAAACGATCCAGCTCGCGGCGATGGCCCAATAAGCCAGCGGTGGTTTTTCAAAACGCGGCGTGCCATCGGAGTTTTTGGGGATCAGCCAGCCGTGACCTTGCAGCATTTCCAGCGCGCCGTCGGTGTAATGCCGTTCGTCCGGATAATAAAGGGCGTAGGTTGCCGCGAAAGGCAATGCCGCCAGCGCGAAGATCAAAATCAAGTGGGCGATTTTCAAGCGTGACATCATTAATCGCCGAGCAGTTTCTTCAGTTGGGCGCGCGCGGCCGCCTCGCGTAGATTGGTTTCGTTTTTCGGCAGCCAGTTGCGGCGCGCGAATTCAAAATACTCGCAAAAATTTCCCGCCGTTTTTTCCAGGACCGGTTCGGCGCGGCGTTCACGGCATTGCTGGGCGATGCGCGGGTCGTAGCTCGCGCAGTTCACGCAGACACGCAAATCCGCGCGGCATTGCATGCAGACTTCGCCGCGTCCGGGATTTCCCGAAAGCGTCCATGGCTCGCCGCACTGGTGACAATGGCGCATCATTTGAATTTACGATTTGCGATCTGCAATTTACGATGGTGCAGAAAAACCGCCCCTTCGTAAAACGAATATCGCAAATGTTGCCGGACTAAAATGAAAAATCACGAATCCAACCTGCGCGAAATCCTCCAGCCCGCCGTCATCGTCGGCGCGCTCGGTTACTTCGTGGACGTTTATGATTTAATTCTTTTCAGCATCCTGCGCATTCCGAGCCTGAAAGATTTGGGCTATACCGGCGACCTGCTCGTCAGCCACGGGATTCTTTTGTTGAACCTGCAAATGCTCGGCATGCTCGCGGGCGGGATTTTTTTCGGGATGCTCGGCGACCGCTTTGGCCGCGTCGTTTTGCTCTTCGGTTCCATTTTGCTTTATTCGATCGCGAACATCGCCAACGGATTTGTGAATTCGATTGAGGCTTACGCCGTCTGGCGGTTCATCGCGGGTTTCGGACTCGCGGGCGAACTCGGCGGCGGCATCACGCTCGTCACGGAAATTTTACCGAAGGAATTGCGCGGCTACGGCACGACGATCATTTCCACCGTCGGCGTTTTCGGCGCGGTCATCGGCGGGCTCGTGGCGCAAAAAGTCGGTTGGCGGACGGCGTATTTCATCGGCGGCGGATTGGGTCTGGTGCTTTTGATTTTGCGGATGAGCGTGGCCGAATCGGGGATGTTCAAACAATTGCGAACCAACCCGGCAAAAATCGCGCGCGGAAATTTCCTGTCGCTGTTCACGAACTGGAAACGCTTCGCGAAATATGTCCGCTGCATCCTCGTCGGCCTGCCGTTATGGTGCATCGTCGGCATCCTCGTGACTTTTTCACCGGAAATTTCCAAGGCGCTGAACATCCAGGGCGAGATCAAGGTCGCGCCGGCCATCATCTTCACCTATCTCGGCATCACGTTCGGCGGATTTGCCAGCGGTTATTTCAGCCAGTGGCTGCGTGCGCGGCGGAAAATTCTTTTTGCGTTCCTGGTTTTTACGACGGCGGCGATGGCGGCTTATTTCTTTTCTGCGGGACAATCCAGCGGGACATTTTATCTCGTCATCCTGCTGATGGGATTTGGCGTCGGCTATTGGACGGTGTTCGCGACAATCGCCGCCGAGCAGTTTGGCACGAACATCCGCGCGACCGTCGCCACGACGGTGCCAAATTTCGTCCGCGGCGCGACCGTGCCGCTGACGCTGGCGTTCAATCATTTCAAGCCGCAGACCGGGATCGTCGCGGCGGCGGCGGCCATTTCGTTTGCCTGCATTTTGATCGCGTTCTGGGCGTTGCATGGACTGGATGAAACGTATGGCAAGGAATTGGACTATCTCGAGCCAGACTGATGATCGCGGCAAAATGATGCCGCTTCAGTTTCAGCCGGCGCAAGCTGCCGCTTTTGGGGCCGGGAATTTGGGATTGGAACGGCGGCGGCAAATTGAGATGATCGGGAAAATAAAACATCTGATTTGAAAAGTGAAAAAATAAAAGTTGCGTTGGTTGTGCACGCCTGCGACCGGTATGAATTGCTTTTCAAGGGATTTGAGCATTTTTTTAAAAAATGCTGGCCGCAGACGGAGCGGATAAATTTTTATTTTTTTACGGAGAACCTGCATTACGACTCGGCCCTGTTCAAAAACATAAAGACCGGAAAGGCGGAATGGAGCGACCGGCTCCGCGTGGGACTTGAGCAGCTGGCGGAACCTTTGGTCATATATTTGCAGGAGGACATGTGGTTCAACCAGCCGGTGAACGAAAAAATCCTGGACGAGGTGCTGGATTTCGCCATCGCCGAGGGTCTGCTGTTATTGAAGCTGCACAGTTCGGAAGTATATCAAACCCATCCCATCCGGAAAATCATCGGCGGATTGCAGGTCGCCAAGCTGGACAACGGTGCCTCCAAATATCTCATGTCGCACCAACCTTCGATCTGGAACCGGGAATTCCTGGTTTCCCAATTATTAAAGAACGAACATCCGTGGAGAAACGAAAGAAAGGCCACCAAACGGATGAGAAAACTTGATCCGCCCCTTTATCAAATTGACCTTCTGGCCGAAAATGGCAAACCCGCCATCAATAGCAATGTTTCCGATGAACTCCGCAGTGAATACCAGTCCGTCTCCGTGAACGGAATGTTACATGACAACAGCCTTCCCTTCATCAAGGAACTGATAAATTCCGGCGATCCGGAATTGCGCGGTTACGGCGGCCGGCTTCAGCATAATTTTCTCAATCAGGTCACCCATGACGGATTACCGAAGCCTAAAAAATCTGGCGTCTTGAAAAAATGTTTTTCCTTTTTACGATAAGCGGCCGGCGGCGGCAAATCCGCAGCCCCGGTCGGGACTGAAAATGAAACTTGGATTATTTGGCGGTTCGTTCGACACGGTTCATCTTGGCCACCTGCTAGTCGCGCAGGCGGCCATCGAGGAACTGGCGATGTACAAAATATTTTTTATCCAGGCGGCGAAATCTCCGTTCAATGACGAAAACAAAACAGACACGGCGGAAATCCGCCTGCGACTGCTCCGGCTCGCGCTCGCAGGCAAAACCAGCTGGGAAATTGACGAGCAGGAAATCCGGCGCGGCGGCGTCTCTTACACGATTCAAACCCTGCGCGATTACGCGAAACGATTTCCCCAGGCAGAACTATTTTACCTCATCGGCGCGGACCATGCGGCGAAACTGAACGAGTGGCGCGAAGCCAATGAACTGGCACGGCTCGCGGAATTTGCCGCGATTCCGCGACCGGGCGAACCGGCGGCGGAATTTCCAAAACCTTTTCGCGGAAGAATTTTGAAAGGTTTTCCCGCGGAGCTTTCATCATCTCAAATCCGCGCGCGGGTGAAGGCGGGCTTGCCGATTGAAAATCTGGTGCCTCCGTTCGTGGCCGAAGCGATTTGCGCCGCGCGGCTTTACGTCTGAATTTTAACCGTGTTCATCCCGGTCGGACTATGGTTAAATGCTGCCGATAATTATGGATTCTAAAAAACTGGCGCAACTTTGCCGCGATCTTGCGGACAATAAAAAAGCCGAAAACATCGTCGTCCTTGACGTGCGCGACGTCTCATCGGTCACGGATTATTTTGTCATCGCCTCCGGATCGAGCGAACCGCATCTGCGCGCCATCGTGGAAGAGATCACCGAAGGATTGCGCGAGCAGAAGAATCTGCGCCCAGTTCGCCAGGATGGTTCGATGCAAGGCGCATGGGTGGTGCTGGATTTTTTCGACGTGATCGTCCACATCATGCGCGCCGACGCGCGCGAACGCTACGATCTGGAGGGTCTTTGGGGCGACGCGGCGCGGGTGAAGCCGGTCAAGCCGAAGAAAAAGCGCGCGGTAAAGAAGATAAATTAACAAACGCAAAGGCACGGCGCGCTAAACATCAGCAGCGACCGTGCCTTGGCGGTGGAATTGTCTGGCCGACTACGGGTTTTTCGGCGGAATTTCGGCGGAAGCCTTCACCATGTCGTCCAGCAGCTTTTTAAAATCTTCCAAGCCCGGAGCGGGAATGATGATGGTGTCGCGGCGGCCACCGACGTCTTCGGTGATGCGCAAAAACCGGCCGCGCGGATTTTCCTTGAGCGTGAAGACGAACGATTTGCGTTCGATTTGAATCTTCTCGCTTTTGAGCGTGTCCTCCTGCACCGGCGGTTTGGGTTGCCCGTAAGGCGAATGTCCGTAAGGAGCCTGGCCGTAGGGCCGTTGTCCGAATGGCGATGGTCGTTCGTTTGAGATCATAGTTTCCTCATGGTTTCCTGCTGAATTTTAGTTGGTTTTGAATCCAGCCGCTTCAAAATTCCAATTCTGCCAGTAATTTGTCAACAGATAAAATTTCACAAAATATTCGCCGCCAATTCTGCCAGCTCCGAACGCTCGCCTTTTTGCAGTTCGATGTGTGCGGCAATGGCCTGGTCGCGGAAACGGCTGACGATATAATTGAACCCGTTCGATGACGAATCCACATAAGGATTGTCAATCTGATACGGGTCGCCGGTGAAAATAATTTTTGTGCCGCTGCCGACGCGCGTGATGATCGTCTTGGCCTCGAGCGGCGTGAGATTCTGCGCCTCGTCAATGATCATGAACTGATTCGCAATGCTGCGCCCGCGAATGTAGCTCAACGCCTCGACCACGATGCTGCCGCTGCGCATAAGGTCGCCGCTGCGACGATGATCGTGGCCCATGTTCAAGTCGCTCAACATTTCCAGCGCATCGTGAATCGGCTGCATCCACGGCGCAAGTTTTTCCTCGAGCGAACCGGGCAGGAAGCCGAGTTCCTTGCCCATCGAAATCGTCGGACGCGCGACGACGAGCCGGCGGAATTCCCGGTCCAGTACTGTGCGTTTCAATCCAGCGGCCATCGCCAACAAAGTTTTTCCCGTGCCCGCCTTGCCCATGAGCGTGACCAGTTTAATCCGGTCGTCGAGCAACGCGTCGAAGGCGTAATGCTGTTCGCGGTTGCGCGGCTTGATGCCCCAGACGCTTTCGCGCGAGTCAATGATGGGAACCAGTTTCGTGCCGGTTGCGTCCACTTTCGTCAACGCGGCCTTCTTAGGATTCGCCTCGTCGGTGAGCGTGCAATATTCGTTCGGAAAATATTTTTTGCCGTCGCTGATCTCCAGTTCGCCGTTGGCGCGGAACGCCGCGAGTTTTTCCGGGCTGGCGGACATTTCCATCATGCCCGTGTAAAGATCGGTGATGAATACGCGGTCCGTCTCGTAATCTTCCGCCGCGAGGCCGAGCGCGTCCGCCTTGATGCGCAGGTTAATATCCTTGGAAACCAGAATGGTTCCATTTTTCGGCTGCGCCTTTTGAATGCTCGCCGCCAGCGACAAGATGCGATTGTCCACCGAATTGCCGTTGAAGCCGTTTTCGCCGTGGCCGTTTTTCTGGAAGCCGATTTTCAACTGGCCGCCGTTCGGCAATTTTACGCCTTCGCTTAAATGGCCGTCGCCGCGAAAGCTGTCAAGCATCCGCGAGACCGTGCGGGCATTGCGGCCCAGTTCGGTGGATTCGCGTTTGAAGCGGTCAATTTCCTCGATGACTTCGATGGGCACCACGACGTGGTGTTCCTTGAAGTTGAGCAATGAGTTGGGATCGTGAAGGAGAACGTTGGTGTCGAGTATGTAATTTTTCACGGGCGATTTTCAAATATCAAACCGGCGCTGACCCTCTCTGGCCAATCCGTTTTCCGGCTCCTTAAATTTTTAATTCTGATGCGCTGATTGTTTTGATTTCAAACGGATGCTGTCAACGATAATAACACATCGCCGGCGAATATCACCAAATTGTCACAAAGCCGTCCGCCGACGAAATAAAAACTGGCAGCGGCTCGCAAATCGTAAATCTCATTGCGTAAATAGTCGGCCGATGGTTTTTATCTGTGTCCATCCGTGTCCATCTGTGGTTGAATTGTTTTCGTGCAGATTACAAATTTGAATCCCGACACGGACATCGGCGCGAGCGCGTGGCTGGTCGAGATTGACAACCACCGCATCTTGCTCGACGCAGGCATGCACCCGAAACGCGAAGGCCGCGACGGGTTGCCGCTTTACGGCAAGGCCGGACAAGTTGAAGTGGACGCGATCGCGATTTCGCATTGCCATCACGATCACGTCGGTTCGTTGCCGGTGGCGTTGCGGCATTTTCCCAAGGCGCACGTTTTGATGAGCGAGTTGAGTTATTTCATCATCGAACGCGTGCTGCATAATTCGGTGAACGTGATGACGCGGCAGCGCGACGAACTGGGCATCCGCGAATATCCGCTTTACACACACGACGAAGTGGACGACATCGCCGCGCGGTTTCAGGCGTTCAAATATAATCGCGAAGTGGAATGGGCGTCGTTCAACAAAATGCGCGCGGGATTTTCCTCGCCGACGCTGGAATTTTTCGACGCCGGCCACACGCTCGGCTCGGCGGGCATGATGATTCGCGGCAAAAAAGAAACTTTGTTTTACACCGGCGACGTTTGTTTTCACGATCAAACCATTTTACGCAGCGCGCGTTTCGAGGACGTGAAAGCAGATGTGTTAATCATGGAAACGACGCGCGGCAATCGCGAAGTGCCGCCGGGTTTCACGCGCGAAACGGAAATCGAACGGCTCGTAGCGGCGATCCACAACGCGCTCAAACGCAAAGGCAGCATTTTGATTCCGGCATTCGCGCTGGGGCGCACGCAGGAAATTCTCGCAATGCTGGCGATGCTGATGCGCGAGGGGAAATTGAAGCCGCAGCCGATTTACATCGGCGGGCTGGGCCGCGTGTTCACGGAGATTTACGATCTGGAGGCGCATCGCACACATCGTCAGCATACGAATCTGCAATTGAACGAGGCGCTGAATCTCGTCGTGCTGGAAAAAGGCCAGTCGGAAAACATGCGGTTGAGCGGCGGGAAAATTTTTGTCATTACCGCCGGCATGATGAGCGAAAACACCGCGGCGCATAATCTGGCGATGCGGATGATGGAGGACGAACGGCAGGCGATTTTTTTCGTGGGCTACGCCGATCCGGGCACGCCGGGCGGACGCTTGAAGGCGGCGAAGGACGGCGAGACGTTTGTGTTCAGCCCGAGCGCGGGGCGTTTGACGCGGCGTTGTGAGATTCAGGATTTTGATCTGACGGCGCACGCGAACCGCGAGGACTTGCTGGATTTTGTCGGACGGGTTTCACCCCGCACCGTTTTGCTCGGCCACGGCGATGCTGATTCGCGCGCTTGGTTCGAGGAGCAAATCCGTTCGCGCCATCCGAAAATAAAAATCCTCCAGCCGCAGCCGGGCGCGTCGGCACCGGTATAAATTTGCCATCGGGAAAATAAAACCGTCGGATGAATTCATTTCATCCGGCGGTTTTTAATTTTGCGGACAATTCAGTGGCCGTTGCCGCTGACGATGTTCGCGAGGTTGAAAATCGGCAGGAACATGCAGATGACCATGCCGCCGATGACCACGCCCAGAACAACGATGAGCATGGGTTCGATGAGCGACATCAGGCCGGTCAGCGTGCTGTCAATTTCTTCGTCGAGAAAGTTTGAGACGCGTTCGAGCATGTTGTCAATATTGCCGGTCTGCTCACCCGCGCTCAACATGCGGATGATCATGGTGGGGAAAATCGGATTTTTGCCGAGCGCGCCGGAGATGCTTTCGCCGCGTTCGATGCCCAAGGCGGCGTTCTTGATGGCTTTTTCCATGACGACGTTGCCGACCGTTTGGGAAACGATTTGCAACACTTCCAGAATGGGCACGCCGCTGCGGACGAGCGATGACAGGGTGCGGGTAAAACGCGCCAGGCAAATTTTGTGCGCGATGGGGCCGAAAATCGGCAGCTTGATGCGGCGGCCATCCCAAAATTCGCGGCCCTTCGGAGTTTTGATGAAATAAATCCAGCCCCAAATCAATCCAGCGGCGATGATGATGAGGTAAATCAAATCATGTTGAACAATCTCGCTGATGCTTAATAAGAACAATGTCGGTCCGGGCAATTTCGAGCCGAAGCCGGAATAAACCTCCTTGAAAGTCGGGATCACCTTCACCAGAAGAAAAACGGTGATGCATATGGCCACGACGGTGACCGCCGTGGGATACATCAGCGCGGTTTTGACTTTTTTACGGAGGCGCTCGGAGTTCTCGAGATACGTTGCCAGGCGCGCCAGGATTTCCGCCAGCAGACCGCCCTTTTCGCCCGCCGCCACCATGGAAACATA
>CAXUBD010000038.1:0-2798 GCA_964249225.1 uncultured Verrucomicrobiota bacterium
GTTCGCTCCACGGGAAGTGACGGTTGTGGTTGTGGGGAATTGTGCGCGGGCTCGACGGGTACGGTGCGATTCAACTGCGGCGGCGTTGAGAAATTGCGGGGTGATGAAGGCGTGATGGGATATGGTGTTTGCCTTCCGAGTTGTTGCGCGCGCGGCGATTCGATGCGCCTGGTGTTGTCGAAATTTCCCGGCGCTGACGGCGAATTTCCGTTGACCGCCGGTGATGAAAAATGATTTTGCGCCGGGTTCGTGACGCGCGGCCCGGCGTGGCTGCCATTGCCAAAAGCGGCGGATGGCGGGTTCACGTTTCCGGGCGCCGCCGCGCCCGATGGACGGTTCTGCCGGTCAAAATTTCCGCCGCGCAAAATCTGATTGCTCTGCGTTCGCAGATCGCGCACGGGAACCGGACGGATTTGCGTGCGCGTGGCGTCAGCGATGTGCTGCACGGTGATGCCGTTGTTGATGACGCGGTGATTGTCGAAATTGATATTATTGATGACCGCCGTGCGGCCGTAGATGCGTGCCACGTCCGTCGGCGCGGCGCGAAAACGGCGCGGGTGCGGGTCGCAAAAATTTCTCGTCGGCACAAAGGTGAAGCTTCCCGCGTTAAGGCCGAAATCAAAACCCACGCTCACGCCATTACCGCGATAAACAAAGCCGACGCCGGGGCGATAAACCGAGAATGGCGGCAGCGGCGCCCAGCCGCAATAATCATCCGCGTTACGCCACGTCACCCACGACGGCGCCCAAGTGGTGTCCGGCCACCAGCACCAGCCCAAACGCGCATCGCGGAACCAGCGTCCGTAATGGAAGGTCGCGCCCCACGCATAATCCGAAACCCAATACCACCCTGAATCGCTATAAACCCAATGCCCGCGATCACAATACGGCTGCCATGTCGGACTGTAAGCCACCGTCGTGGGCCGCCAGCAATGACCATAGCCGTCGATGTCCACCCAGCTTCCATACGGCGCAAGCGTGTTTTGAAAATAATCCACCGTGACCACGGCGGGTTCCGGCGGCGCGTCTTGTGTCGTGTCCGTGACGGTGGGATCGGGCGCGGGCGCGGATTGCGGCACGGTGTTCGCTGCGGCCATTTGCTGCTGCAAAACCTGGTCGTGCTGCATCATCGCCGTTGTGACATCATTCGGCACACCGAGATTGTCCAAGTAAATGATTTTGTCCGAATCCAGATTGAACGTGCTGATGGAATTTGTGATGTAAGCCAGGATCACGGTTGGATCCACGCCGGCCTGCACGAGCCGGACGACTTGCGCCAGCGGGCTGGACGGCAAAATGCTTGGCGGCGGCGAAATGGCCGGTGCGGTCGCGTCCGCCGCGTCGGGTGGCGTTTGCGCGAGACAGATTTTTCCGGCGAAACACAGCGCTGCAACTGTTCCAAAAAATTTGTTTTTCATAATTTATCCGTCTTCAATGGCTCAATCAATGTAACACTAAATTGACCGACAAGTTGCGAAAAACGTTCACTCCAATCACCAACGCGCCCGGAACTGCCCCGTCAGGCTTGCAAGGCATTGGGCGCATTGCTATTTTTGCGGCTGAAATGGTTCGACCCTATAGCTCATGGATAGAGCTCGAGCTTCCTAATCATCGCAAGCATTTTTTCCGAATTTTTGTTTTGATTGGTTCTCGTATTTTCTTATTGATTCTATTGACTGATTTTCATTTCCGTCGGCAGTTTTCAACGTCTGATCTTTGTTGTTTTTGGTGCTGATTTGATCTAAAAACTCAATATGGTATCAAGTGCGGTATCAGATTTCAGACTCGGAATTCGATGGGGATTTGGCTGGAAAAATGGTGTTCTCGCACGGAATCGAACCGTGGTTTTCGATTTAGAAAACGGCCACTCGATTCATTTGAACTATCTATTTGTTCGCGTTTATTCCTGCGGTCAAGCTCATCTAAATCGCGGGCAGAATTTCGGCTATTACCTGCTGTTTTTTCAGCTTTTCGAGCGCTGCAACGAATCATTCTTACACCCGCGCTCCAAAATCTGCTCGTCGCGCTGGCTGCCCGCAGCGATTGCATTTGGCAGATGGCGTTTGAGCGCACACGTTGATTCAGGCTTTCGATTTCAGCACGAGCGGTGACGGTCGTTTCCACAGCTGCTCGCGGCCAGCACCGGATCATGGCTGGCCGATTCAAGAACTCCATTTCCAGGACGCGCGAGTCAAACATCCCAAAGCCTTCCTGTGGGCAGTCGGGCGTTTTCTTTTGAAAGAAGATTGGCGAAATTTATTTTTGGCTTGTGGCAGCCCTGGCAATCCCCCGCAGCATTCCGCCAAAGATTAGTTCGTGGAGCGGATAGACCGCATACCAATAGGCCAGTCCCAAAAATCCCGCCGGATCAAAACTGGCGGTCTGGCGGATCTCCGATCCGTTTCCGCTCGCGACCACTTCAAATTCCAGCCACGCGCGTCCGGCAATTTCATTTCTGCCGCGAGCCACAGACGCCGGTCAGGTTCCAGCGCTTCAACCCGCCAGCAATCCAACACGTCCCCGGTCTCGAGTTTTTCAGGATCACGGCGCGAGCGGCGCATGCCCACGCCGCCAACCAGCAAATCCAGCCAGCCGCGCAGATGCCAAAGCCAGTTGGCGTAATACCAGCCGGTCGCGCCGCCAATCCGGCGGATGGGTTCAAAGGCCCTTGTGGGTGGGACATTCACGCGCACGCGGCGCGAATCAATCAGCCGGTTGCCAAATCGCGTCCCGCCCCATTGTCGAGTTGCGCCGCCCGACGACAGCGCATCCGACCAGCGCGTCGCCGCCAGATTTGG
>CAXUBD010000038.1:2808-5791 GCA_964249225.1 uncultured Verrucomicrobiota bacterium
TCATTGCGCAAGGCGCTGGCAATCGCTTCGCGAACGCCCATTGGACGAATGGCAAAAGCCTTCAATGCGGAATCGTCGCACACCACGGTCGGGTTGCGAATGCTGTCAATCAGTTTGCGTCCGATGCGCGCATAAAGCGGCGTCACGAGGCCGAGCCACAGGCTGGATAATCGCGGCGTCAGCAGCGGGACGCGGATCATCAGCCGTCGCAAACCGCGTTGCCGCGCATATTCACGCATCAAATCACCGTAAGAAACCCGGTCCGGGCCGCCGATTTCAAAAATTTGATTTTCCCGTCCGTTCAATTCACAAGCGGCAATGAGATATTGCAACAGATCATTGATGGCCAGCGGCTGCGCGAGAACCGCCACCCATTTTGGCGCAATCATCACGGGCAGACGTTCGACCAGCGCGCGAATCATTTCAAAGGACAGGCTGCCGGAACCGATGATGACCGAAGCGCGAAACTCGATGACGGGCACGCCAGTGGAGCGCAGAATGTTTCCCACCTCCTGACGGCTGCGCAAATGCGACGAGAGTTCGCTGCCGGTGCCGAGGCCGCCGAGATAAATAATTTTATGAATCCCCACATCCCGCGCCGCTTCCGCAAAGTTGCGCGCGGCCAGACGATCCGTTTCCTCGAAATCGTTCGCCGCCATTGAATGCACTAAATAATAAGCCGTCTCGATGCCGCGCATGGCCAGCGCAAGACTGTCCCGATTCAGCATGTCGCCCGCCATGACTTCGATTCCCGGCGCGACTTTGGGCAAAAGAAATTCAGGGCGGCGCGCGAGGCAACGAACCGCCATGCCACGCCGCTGCAGTTCGACCAGCAATCGCCCGCCGACGTAACCGCTGGCACCCGTCAACAACACGCGTTTAAGTTCTGGATGACTCATGGTGTCGCGATGGTGATGAAAAATGGATTCGGAAAGTGCGGCGAAACATTTGAACGGGGCGTGCCGGATAGCATGGCAATTTGTTCACCATCCGATGAAGCTACGCGATTGGCTGGAATTTTCTCATGGGGTAAAACCCTACCGTGGATTGGGGTGGCGTCGCCCGCCCAAAAGGAATTTACAAAAAGTACTTCACCCATTCGTGAATGTCACATATGCGGTGTTCGGCTCGCGGCTTCGGCGGCGGGCGGCCTGATTGCGTTTTACCAGATCGGTTACGGCATCGCGGCTTTTTTACTCAATCCGGAATATGCGGTATCAGATTTCAGACTCGGAATCCGATAGGAATCTGGCTGGAAAAAGTGGTGCTCCCGCACGGAATCGAACCGTGATTTGCCATTTAGGAAACGGCCGCTCTGATCCATTTGAGCTACGGGAGCAAACGATACTATTACTATTTTTCATAGCCTTCTATTTGCCGCGCTCCAACGTGTATCAAAATATAGTATCATATCTAGTTCAAAAAGGCTGGAAATACGCATAAGAGTCGTGATGGAGCATAGGTTCAAGAAACTTAATTCACAAAAGGTATCAAATGCCGGTATTAAATTCGCAGTTTTTCCCTTGTTTAACTATCGTTTGCTTTAATTTACTAAACTTGAGATCCAGGTTCAATTCCTGGCGGGGTCGCCACTTTCAACCCCCAATGGCTGTCATCACCCGCTGCGGCTGGTAGTGTTCGCGGAACAGATGCTCCGCCGGTTTTTGCGCGAGCGTCGCGCAAATTAATTGCTGCAAAAATTGCGGGTCAATCTGCGGACGCAACGCCGGTTTCAAATCCGTTTCCAGATGATTGCCGAGACACGGACGCAATTTGCCGTCGCACGTCAATCGCATCTTGTTGCAGCGTTCGCAAAAATGCAGGTCGCTCAACGCACCGATCAAACCGACGGTCACGCCGCGTTTTTTGAGCCGGAAATATTTCGCCGGGCCGAACCCGAACTTTTCCGCGAGCGGCTCCAGTTCATCCTCGCGCCGCAGCAACGCAGACAATTCCGTGACCGGAAAAAAATTCTTTTCGCTCAACATTTCCGTCAGGCTCACCGGCATCAATTCGATGAAGCGCACGGCGATGTCGTGTTCCGCCGCGAAGTCGAGCAGCCGGAAAATTTCGCCGTCATTGCGCCCGCGCATCAGCACCGTGTTCAATTTCACGGACTCAAAACCAAGTTCCTTCACGAGCTTGATGCCGCGCAAAACCGGCGCGACATCGCCGTTGGTGATCGCGCGATAAATCGCCGGGTCAAGCGCGTCAAGGCTGATGTTGATGCGCCGCAAACCCGCGTCAAATAAAGGTTTTGCGAGTTCCGGCAAACGCGTGCCGTTCGTCGTGAGCTGCACCGATTCGACGCCCGGCGTCGCGATCAACTCGCGGATGAATTCCACCACGCCCGGACGGATCAACGGTTCGCCGCCCGTCACGCGGAATTTTTTGAAACCCAGCGCCGTCGTCGCGCGCACGATGGCGAGCAGTTCATCGTAGGCGAGAATTTCCCCGCGCGGCAGCCAGTCCGCGTAATTTTCCGGCAGGCAATACAGGCACCGCTCGTTGCACCGGTCGGTGATCGAGATGCGTAAATAATCCACGTTGCGTCCGAATGAATCCATATTCGTCTTTTCAACTTTTTTTATGCGGATCTTCGCCGCGCAAATGCGCCAGTCCTTCGCGAATCGCCGGCGACAAAATCTCCAGGCATTCGCGCACCGCCGTCGGCTTGCCCGGCAGATTCACGATCAAAGTTTTTCCGCGCACGCCCGCCACCGCGCGCGATAAAATCGCCGTCTTCACTTTGGCGAACGACTGCATTCGCATGATCTCGCCAAACCCGGGCAATTCACGTTCCAAAATCGGTTTCGTGGCTTCCGGCGTCACGTCGCGCGGGGAAATTCCCGTGCCTCCCGTCGTCACAATTAAATCACATTTCAACTCATCCGTAAATTTTTTTAGCGCCGCCGAAATCAAATCAATTTCGTCCGGCACAATTGCTGATTCGAATGTCGCCGTGCCGCCGAGAAATTCGCGC
>CAXUBD010000038.1:5801-6647 GCA_964249225.1 uncultured Verrucomicrobiota bacterium
CGAGAAAATCGGGCTAGACTTTTTCAATCTCCGGCCCGCTGCGGTCCGCGTAAATCCCCGCGCTCGCGCGGTCGCTGATGGTGATGCGCCCGATTTTCATTCCTTGATTTTTTGCACGACGCGGATGTTTTCGATCCGCATCGTCTTGTCCACCGCCTTGCACATGTCGTAAAGCGTCAGCGCCGCCACGCTCACGCCGGCCAACGCTTCCATCTCCACGCCCGTTTGCGCGCTGGTCTCCGCTGTGCAAATAATTTCAATCGCCGCGCGCCGCACTTTGAAATTTATTTCCACATGATTTAATGCCAGCGGATGACAAAGCGGAATCAATTCACTCGTCCGCTTCGCCGCCTGGATTCCGGCGATCTGCGCGACCGTTAAAACGTCGCCTTTCGGCAGCGCATTTTTTTTCAACGCGCGAATCGTCGCCGGCTGGCAGATCAATTTTCCTTCCGCCACCGCGCGTCGCCGCTGAATTGGTTTTGCGCCGACGTTTACCATGCGCGCGCTGCCCGCCGCGTTGAGATGGGAAAAACTTTTCATCACAAAATAATTTTAGACTGATTGCGGTGTAGCGTCGAGCCTGTGGCTCGACACATTCGGCCATACGCCGAACGTTACAGTCGGCAGAAAATCCACGGCCGCGCCCGCTTCAAGCGAACCTTGATTGGCTGGCACGCGAATCAACGCGTTCGTTTCCGCCAGGCAAGTCACGTCGCCGGAGCTGGCCCACGCGAGCGGGCGCAGATTTATTTCGCCGCGCAAAATTTCCAATTGCGCCGGCCAGAGCGTTTCGCGCGGGCACGGATGGTCATCCAATTTTGCGGCAAGTTTTCCGCGTAAAAA
>CAXUBD010000038.1:6657-12344 GCA_964249225.1 uncultured Verrucomicrobiota bacterium
AATTTCGGCGCCGCTTCGCCGCTCAACCGGGCCAAGGCGGTGGCTACCGCAAAATGAAAACAAACGAAATGTGACAGCGGATTTCCCGGTAATCCGAACGCGACGCGTGAGCCGCTCGTTCCCAAAATGAGCGGCTTGCCAGGCCGCACGTTGACCTGCGAGAACACAATTTCAAAACCGAGCCACTCTAAAAGCGGACGCGTGAAATCTTTGTCGCCCACGCTCGCGCCGCCGGAAATCAAAACCAATTCCGCCTTGGCAATCCGACCCAAATCAAGCTGCGCCCACGTCGCCTCAAAATTTTCCGGCAGATGTTTCTGCTCAAGCTCAACTTGAAACGGTTGCAGCAAGCCGCGAATCAAAATGGAATTACTGTCGCGGATTTGTCCGGGTTTCGGCGTTTGATCGGGCGGAACAATTTCGTCGCCAGTCGTGAAATGAACGACGCGCAAGCGCGGACTGACAATCGGTTGCACGCAGCCCGCCGTCGCCAGCAACGCCAGCTGGCCCGCGTCCAGACGCGTGCCCGCGAGCACGAGCGGCGCGCCGGCCTTCACATCTTCGCCATGTTGTCGAACGTTCAGCGCGCTTTCGCGTTTTAAGATTTTAATTTTTTCGCCGTTACGTTCGACGTTTTCCTGCATGACGACTCGCAAATTTTCACACGGCAACGGCGCGCCGGTCGCAATCCTCACTGCTTCGCCGGATTTTAATTCACGCGGTTTCCAATCGGCGGCGTGAATCGTATCCACGACTTGAAAATTTTCCGCCGAATCATTTTGCAAAATTGCAAAACCATCGCGTGTCGAGCAATCAAACGGCGGCAAATCTTCCGCTGCCAAAACTGTTTCGCGCAGCACGCGGCCAAAAGATTCTTCCAGCCGAGCACGAACGCCGGGCAAAGGCTGGCAACGCGATTGAATTTCCGAAACGGCTTCGTCCAACGACAGAATTTTCCGCGCGGTGATTTTTTTGGTTTCGTCATGCGGAATTTTTGCAAAATTTGGCTGGGCAAGAATGGTTGCCGCGATTGCGCGGCGTTTCCAGATTGGCACGTCTTGCTTTAGACGATTCATGAATTCGTCAAGCAACGCAATGGCTTCCGCGCGATGCCGCGACGCGATGCCGATGTAAATCGCCGTCTCGCCGACGGGAATAATTCCGACGCGATGAACGACTTTGGCCGCGAGGCAGGGATGTTTTTTTGAAATTTCTTCGAGCAGTCGGCGGATTTCGCGTCCGGCCATTTCGGGATAAGCCTCGTATTCGAGCGCGGAAATTTTTTCGCCGTTTTCCAAATCACGCACAACGCCGCGAAATTCAACCCACGCGCCGTGCGCGCCGGTTTGCGATGGCGGCGAAATTTTTTCCGCAATCCGCTCGTTGGCCAGTTGAATTTCAATTTCCATTTGGGCAAATTTTCAGCCGCCCGAAACCGGCGGGATCAGCGCGATTTCGTCTTCGTTCGCAAAAACGGTTTTCGCGTCGGTGTATTCCCAGTTGCGCGCGAGCCGGACATTTTTTTGATGATGCGCGAGCGCGGGAAATTGTTCGACCAACGTTTTCCAAAGCTGAACGTCGGTCAACGGCGCGGCGGGCGCAAGTTCAACGGAATCGCAGCCGGTCACGTCTTTGAGTTGGGCGAAAAAAAGCACGCGCATACGCAGTTTTAAGCGGAAGGCGCGCTGGCGTCAAACACGTCCGTCGCGCGACCTTGGCGGAGGCAGCGCCCGCGTTCGAGCATGATCACTTCGTCGCACAAGGCGCGAACTTCGTCCAGTTCATGCGTGACGTAAAGAATCGGAGTTTGAAATTCGTCGCGGATGCGGATGAGATACGGAATGATCCGCGCTTTTAATTTGGAATCGAGACTGGCAAGCGGTTCGTCGAGCAGCAGCAATCGCGGCGAGGCGAGCAGCGCGCGTGCGAGCGCGACGCGTTGTTTTTCGCCGCCGGAAAGTTCCGTCACGCCGCGTGAAACCAGCGGTTGGATTTCCAAAACTTCAATCACGTGATTGAAGCTGAACAACGGATCGGCCGCGCCACTGGATTTGCGGCCGTAAAGCAGATTTTGCCGCACGGACAAATGCGGGAACAACGCCAAATCTTGCGGCACGTAACCGATGCCGCGCTTGTGCGTCGGCACGAACAACTTTTTTGCGGTGTCTGTGAGCGCGACATCATCAAGCTGGATGAACGCCGATTTTGCGCGGCGCAAGCCGGCGACGAGATCGAGCAACGACGTTTTGCCCGCGCCGGACGGTCCGAAAATCGCGGTGACACGGCTGCGGATTTCGACATCCACTTCGAGCGTGAAGTGCGCGAGCGGCAGCGAAATTTTTTTCAGCAGCAGTTTCATTTCGGTTTTCGCCGCAGCAAAAATTCGCTAAACCAAACCGCCGTGAACGCGAGCACGACGGACACGCCGAGCAGACGAAAGGCATGCGTGTCGTCGCCGAGCTGCACGTCCTGAAAAATGGCGAGCGAGAGCGTGGAAGTTTTGCCGGGGATGTTGCCGGCGATCATGATCGTCGCGCCGAATTCACCGAGTGCGCGGGCGAACGCGAGGATCATGCCCGCAAGAATTCCGCGCGCCGCCAGCGGAACGGTGATGGTGAAGAACACCCGCCAGTTTCCCGCGCCGAGCGTGCGGGCGATTTGTTCGAGACGCGGATTGACTTCCTCAAACGCGACGCGCGCGGAGCGCACGAGCAGCGGCAGCGACATCACGCTCAAAGCCAGCAGCACCGCGCGCCAGGTGAAGATGACATCGAAATTAAATTTGTCGTGCAGAAAACCGCCGACGGCGCCGCGTCGTCCCAAAATTTTCAGCAGAATTAATCCAGTCGCCACCGGCGGCATGACCAGCGGCAGCGAGACGAGCGTTTCGACGATGGATTTTCCAGGCCAATCTCGCCGCGCCAGCGCCCACGCGAGCGCGAGGCCGAACGGCAGAATCACCAGCGTGCTCAAGGCCGCGACCCACGCGGTGAACCAAACGATTTGCCATTCTTCGGAAGTCATGCGCGGGCTTTAGTCGCGCAGGGTGAAACCGAATTTTTTGAACGTGTCGCCGGCTTCTGGCGAGTCGAGATAATCCAGAAATTTTTTTGCGGAGTCGGGCTGTGTGGATTCTTTGACGAGCGCCATCGGATAACTGATGACCGGCGCGTCGCTGGCGGGAACTTCGTAGGCGATTTTTACTTTCTTAGAAATGCCTGCATCCGTTTTATAAACGACGCCGGCTTCAACATTTCCCGATTCGACCGCCGCGAGTGCGCCGCGCACGTTTTCCGTCGGCACGACTTTGGGTTCGATGGCGGGCCAGAGTTGCTGCTGGGTCAGCCAGGCTTTGGCGTAAATCCCGGCGGGCACGGCTTTCGGATCGGCGAGCGCGATTTGTTTTATGCTGGCGTTCGTGAGATCACTGGCCGATTGGATTTGCAGCGCGCTGTCGGCTGCCACGACGACGACGAGCGAATTTCCCAGACGGCTTTTACGCGTGACCGGATCAATCAAATTTTTCTTTTGCAAGCCGTCCATTTTCGCTTCGTCGGCGGAAAAGAAAAGATCAGCGGGCGCGCCTTCCTCGATCTGCCGCGCGAGCGTGCTGGACGCTGCGAAGTTGAAAATAATTTTATCGCCGGAAGTTTTTTCATAAGTTCCGGCGATTTCCTTGAGCGAATCCGTCAGGCTCGCGGCGGCGAACACGGTGACATCAGCAGCATGCAAGTTCGCGACCGCAAGAATGAGGATGCCAAAGATAAAGGATTTCAATTTCATAAATTCTTTTATGGGATTGTCCCCGGAGCAACCGCTTTAGCAAAGATTGTTTTCTTTTCACGACTCAAAAAACTTCTTGAATCGGCGGATGAATTCAATCGTGGAAGCGCTTCCGCGACGGGCGCGAAACTGAAATCGCAAATTCGTTTTGTCAAAGGGAAATAAAAAAGGCGCGGCGCTTCAATTGGATTCGATCTGCACCAAATCGCCCGCGCGGATGACGCCGCCTTGCAGCACGGCGGCGTAAGCGCCGACGCGCGCCTGGTTGTGGCGCGCGGCGACTTTCAAAATGCCGGTGTCCTTGGGCAAATCGCCTTGCGGCAGCGTGGTCATTACGCAGCGGCCGCACGGACCAGTGATTTTTATTTTCACTTCATTGCCGATGGCGAGAATTTTTTCGTCCCATTCATTTTCGGGAAAACCCTTGAAGTCGGGCGCGGTTTGGATGACCAGATTCGGACGAAACCGGCGCGTTTCAAACCGGCCTTCGGGATACAGCGCGCGAAAACTGTCGAGCGTCGCCGTCGTGAGCAGATGAATCATGCCCAGGTCAAAAAAAGTTTCTGCGGGCATCGCTTCGTCGGTCACAACGTCACGTTTCGCCAGTCCGTCAATGTCCGGCCAATATTCTTCGAGCGTGCCGGTGACCGTCGCGCCTTTCAAAAAGCGAACCGGCTTGCCCAAACTTGACGACAATCGAGTGGCGATGTTTTTGTCCTCGGTCGAAACCGTGCTGCCGTCCGGCAAAGTAATCCAGACGGACGGCAAAGAATCGCCGTTCAACGGTTCGGCGAACGCGGCGCGAAAATTGAAGAGCGTCGGCCATTTGGAGGGATTTTTTGCGCTGGCAATTTTTCCCGTCTCGGCGTCGGCGATGGCGAAGGCGCGGTCGCCGTGAAAACCTTTTGTGCCGACGCGCGTCGCGTTCAGTTCCTCGCCCATCATGGATTTGACGGGATAACGATGCAGCGACGCGACGGAGCCGATTTTTTTGGTGGTCATGATTTTCAGGCGGTTGCGGGAGCATGAAGTTTCTGGACTTCCGCGCTGACTTCGACGACACGTTCCGGTTTCTGATGCCGCATTCCCATCACGCGGAGAATTCCGAACCAAAGGTAGGCAATGAAAGCATACGGAAAATAGTTGACCGGCGGGGAGGGAACGGGCCAGACGCTGCCAACGATGGGAATCAACATCAGCGCCATTGCCACGACGCACAGGAGGATGTGTTGTGCCTTCAGTTCGCCGCGTTTTTTGAGAAAAAACGGCGCGGCCAGCACGATGAGCGTGTAAGCGCCAACAAAACCAAACGCACCCATGGTGCCGGCGAAATTGAACTCGTCGAGCACCGCCATGCCGTTAGTCACCAGAAAGCCGTAAGATACTGACACTACGGCGAACATCACAATAGCCATGACAATAAGGGCAACGTGAGGCGTGCCGTGCTTCGCATGGGCGTAGCTGGTGTTTTGCGGGAAAAAGTCGTGACGACCCATCGCATACATCACGCGAGCGCCGGCGTTCATGCAGGAAGATGCCAGGGCAAAAAAGCTAAACATGGCGCCCAACGAAAGAATCGGCTGGAGGTAGGGCACACCATACATTTGTGCCAGGACGTTCAGGGGCGCGTCAATTTTGTCCAAAGTGTCCTTGTATCCCGCCGTGCCCTGCACTTCCACGTAAGTGATGAAAATAAAGAAGGTGGCCGTAATGACAAGACTCCAAATGATCGAACGGGGAATGGTTTTAAGCGGATTGACGGCTTCTTCGCCAAACGCCGTGGAACTTTCAAAACCGACAAGGCTGAAGATTGCGACCACCGTGCCCATGCCCATGGTCAGTAGCGAGGTGCCCTTAAAATTGAATTGCGACGAATCAATCGCAAAGTGGTGATGCCGCAAGAC
>CAXUBD010000038.1:12354-14884 GCA_964249225.1 uncultured Verrucomicrobiota bacterium
AACGCGAGCAACAGGATGAAGGCGCAGGAAAACACTTCCAGCCCCAAAGTGATCAGCGTGGAAACTTTGATGTCCTTGTAAGCGATGTAGAAACAGGATGCCAAACAAAAGGCAAAAAGAATTATTGGCGGCACATTGACATGAATCATCTGAAGCAGTGTGGTCGCGAAAATTGTAAATCCGGTCGTGCCGGCCAGACCGATGAACAGATACGCCCACAGAAGACACCAGCCGCAGAGCGAGCCGCCGGCAAATCCCAGGCCGGACATGGCGTAACTATACATCGAGCCAGAGTTAGTCGTGCGTTTGGCAAATTGGTTCAAGCTAAGCGCGACAAATAACACCAAGACGGCTCCCAAACCATAAGACAGCCAACTGATGCTGCCGGTGGTGCCGAACATGAGCGGCACAATCAGCGCCGCCGTCATGGTCGGCGAAATCAGCGCAATGTTTTGCGCCAGCAGTTCTTTGAAGTTCAGACAGTTTGATCGGAGTTTGTTCATGGCAGATTCTTTCGACTTTTGAATTTTAGTTTGGTTTTGGGAAAATTGATTTTGTTCCGGCGCGATTTTGCGAAACCGGGCGTTTCATTTTGCGGCGTGAAGTTGAGAACACGCATCGGCAAAATCGCGCGGCGCTCGCTCACGGCGGGCAGCGCGACTTGGGCGGAGTTCGCAACCGGCGAAGCGACCAGCAAAACTTCCGCGTCCTTTTTTCCCTTCGCGATCAAACGATGCGGCAGCCGCGAATCAAAATGCGCCGCGTCGCCCGGCGTCAAATCGTAAGTCCTGCCCGCCAGCGACAATGCCAGCGCGCCGGACAAGACGTAAATCCATTCTTCGCCATCGTGATGGTAAT
This sequence comes from uncultured Verrucomicrobiota bacterium, assembly GCA_964249225.1. Taxonomy (GTDB): domain Bacteria; phylum Verrucomicrobiota; class Verrucomicrobiia; order Limisphaerales; family UBA11358; genus UBA11358. Next base: position 13,213 of record CAXUBD010000038.1, read on the forward strand.
GCTCGTTGCCGCGCCGCGAAACGGGCACGCTCACTTTGATCGGCTGCAAATTAAAAAAACGCCCGGCGTACGAGAGCGGAACGTATTTTAATCCATTCATGTTTTTTTCAATGGCGTTCGCGCCGCGCACGATCACGCACGGTTCCGTTGCCAGCGGCGATTCAAACAGCGACGCCAGCGAAACGTCAAAAATCCGTGAAAGCGTCAGCGCGGCGGCGATGGAAGCCTGACGGCCACCCGATTCGAGCCGCGACAAAAAGGCTTTGGACAAACTGCTGCGGCACGCCAGTTCCTGCAACGTCCAGCCGCGCTTGAGCCGCAATTCCCGCAAGCGCGCACCGAAAGAATTTAACTGCGATTGAATTTGCTCTTCGACTTCTGCTGGTTGTCTTTCAGGCAACTTATTTGTCATAAAGTCAACTTAGCATCGCCCATGCCAAATTGATTCGGCGCGGTTGCATCGTCGAAAAGGCGAGCAATTTCAATGGTTTTAACGTCGTGAACGAAAAGCCCGGCAGAAAATCAGGCGGGCTTGCCTGTCGCAAATTGCGCAACGCGAATAAATCAAGACCAGAAAAATAGAACTAAAATTTAACTGCGTCGCCGACTTGCAATGATTTTCCCGTTTCGGTCGGCGCAATGGAAGTGTTGACCGCGAACCGGTAAAAATGGTTGAAGCGCTGCGCGTTCGCCCATTCGGGCAGAAATTTTTTGCGCCGTTCCATGAATTTTTTTTGAAAATCGGTGACGGCCCGGCCGCTGTCGGGATCGCGCGTGGGCACGACGCAGCGCTGGCAGGGATTGTGGCCAAAAAATTTCACCGCGCCGATCTGGAACGGTTTCAGTTCGCCGGGCGCGCCGAAAAGCCGGTCTTCGCAAAATGGCGCGTCGCCGGCGAGTTCGAGATTCGAGCGAAAACGCCGGCGCAGACTTTCCAGCGTCAGTTCGGGAAACCATTTCTGGATTTCGCGGAGGCTGGCGTCGCTGGTGATGGTCGGTCCAAACGCCTCGCGGTCGTCGGGAAAACCTTTTTGCGATTCGCGGCGCAACGTGACGGGAAATCCAAAAAATTCGCCCAGCCATTTTTCAATTTTTTCCGGCGCGTCAAAATAAAATTGCACCGCCGACGATTCGTCATTTTGCCACAGGCGGATTTCCTTGATCTCGGCGTCGAAGGCGCAGCGCAACTCATGCACGCGCGCCGTGCGTTTGCCGTTCACCACTTTGCCGTCCTGGTCAAAAATCGCGTAGATGCGGTCGTTCGCCAAAATGCCGCCGGAAGTGATTTCAGTTTGCCCGACGGTCAGGCCGTCCAAAGATTTGATCGGAAAAATCTGAATTTGGCCGAGATGCACGCGGCTTTCAATACAGCAGCGAATTCACTTACGGCAACAAAAAATCCAGCGGCCAGTTGCACTCGCAAGGAAATTTTTGTCCGTTTTTAAAAAATTAAAAAACCCAAACTACTCCTTCGGAAAAATTTTAGCCGCGCCATCTGCCAGTTTGAAAACTGAATTTGGTTCCGGCGATATTTAAGTTTGGCATCGCAGTTGTTCATAAAAATGATTAGAATGTGTACGCATGGTTGCATGTATCAAACGAATCGAGACGTTGTCGAAGCCGGTGACGGCGGAGATCAGCGTCGGACTGGTGGTCGTGATCGGCTTCGTGG
>CAXUBD010000039.1:0-6115 GCA_964249225.1 uncultured Verrucomicrobiota bacterium
AATTTCCCGGCGTCCACGTCGCCATCACCGGCGGACACCGGATGTCAGTGGACAACGCGACGTTGATCAAGAGCGACGCGACGCGCTGCGTTCTGCTCGGCATGGCGGCGATGCTGATTCTTTGCGTGACGGCCTATCGCCGCAAATGGCTCGCGGTCGTGACGTTTTTGCCGTCGTTGTTCGGCACATTGATCGCCGGCGCGGTGCTGATGCTTTGGGACAATCATCTTTCCGCCATCGCCGTGGGCTTTGCGACCATCGCCATCGGCATCACGGTGGACTACGGAATTTACGTCGTCTATCACCTCGACAACGCCGCGCGCGACCGCAAATCCGCCGCGCAAATCGTCGGACGGCTTTTGCTGCCGATGGCGACGGGCGTGCTGACGATCATCGCGGCGTTCATCGTGCTGGCGACTTCGCCGATGCACGGCTACCAGCAACTGGGAATTTTCGGCGCGGTCGGCGTGTTGGTTTCGGCGGCGTTCGCGCTGTTGGTTTTGCCGCTGCTCATTCCGCTGCCGAAAAAAAACGATCTGCCGCCGCTGCGCTTCACGAACTGGATGGAAAATTTTCACGCGTGGACGAAACGCTGGCGTCCGTTGCTGTTGATTGGCGTGATCGCGTTGACCGTCGTGACGGCGTTCGGCGTGAAACGGCTGCGGTTTGAAGGCGACATTTCCAAACTCAACGGCGTCACCAAATCCACGCACGACGACGAAGCGTTGATCCGCAAAACGTGGGGCGATGCGCTGGGCGTGACGCTCGTCGTGGCGCGCGGCGCAAATGTGGAAGAAGCATTGGGAAAAAATGATCGCGCCGCCGAAATCCTCGCGCGCGATCCCGGCGTGACGGCTGTTTTTTCAATCGCGTCCATTTGTCCATCCGCCGCGACGCAACAGGCGAACATTCAACGCTGGAAAAATTTCTGGACGCCCGCGCGAAAAGATTCGTTGCAAAAAAACTTGCAACAAATCGGCGGCGAACTGGGATTTCGTCCCGACGCGTTCGCGCCATTTTGGAAATCCGTCGAAGACGAACCAAATTTACTCACGCTGGATCTGTTTCGCGGCACGCCGCTGGAACAGGCGTTGAACGAACGCACCGCGCTCGCCGACGGCGACAACGCCGTCAGCACGCTGATCAAATTGAAAGACCGTTCGCAGGTCGGAAAATTGCGTGACGCATTGCCGGGCATGATCGTGCTTGACCAGAAAAATTTCGCCGAACACATCGCCGCGCTCGCCAAAAGCGGCATGAGTTACTTTGCGTTGTGGACGGCAATCGCAGTCGCGCTGATTGTTTATTTGACGCTCGCTTCGATTGAACTCGTCATCGCCACGCTGCTGCCGTTGTTGGTCGGATTGTTGTGGACGCTCGGCTTGATGGGCTGGCTCGGCCTGCCGATTGACGTGATGAATTGCGTGTTCGTGATTTTCATCATCGGCATCGGCGAGGATTACAGCGTGTTTCTGGCGACGAGCAAACTTGACGAATGGCGCGGTCACCAGCCGCGCATCGCCGCCACCAGTGCGTCGGTGATGATTTCGGCGATGACAACTATCTTCGGTTTCGCAGTTTTGATTTTCGCGAAGCATCCCGTTTTGTTTTCCATGGGCACGACCGTGCTGCTCGGCATGGCGTGCGCGTTCGCGGCCACGCTGGTCATCACGCCGCTGTGCATGGATCTGCTGCTGTTCAAAAATCCGCCGCGAGGCGCGCCGCGCTGGTGGCATCCGCTCGGCACGCTGTGGGTTCTGGTTCATCTCGGCGGCAGCCAGATTTTTTTATATTATTTTTTGCGGCCAATCCTGAAAATAATTTCTCCGCGCACAGCCGATGAAAAATTGCGCCGCGCCACGCGCTGGTTTGCGCGCGGCGTGGTGAAATGGATGCCGTTCGGCAAACTGGAATTTCAAAACATCACACCGCAGACTTTTTCGCCGCCGTGTATCGTCATCAGCAATCATCAATCCGCCGTGGACGTGATGCTCGTCGTCAGCCTTCCCGCCGACGTGCGGCAGACGGCGAAGAAACGCGTGTTCGACGAGCCAATGCTTGGCCTCGGCTGCAAATTGCTCGGCCATGTCATGGTCGAGCCGAACGATCCGGAACTCACGATGCGACGCTGCCGGGAAAAACTGGCCGAGGGCGCATCCGTGCATTTTTATCCCGAAGGCACGCGCTCGCCCGATGGATTTTTGCAACGCTTCCATCGCGGCGCGTTTGAACTGGCGGTGGAATTGAACCAGGAAATTTTGCCAATCGTTTTGTGCGATACAAACACGGCGATGCCGCGCGACGCGTATTGGTTCGAGCCGTATCACGCCACCGTCCGCGCGTGGCCGCGTGTCACGCCGCAGAATTTTGATTATTCGCTCGGCAGCGTGGCGTTGATGCGCCATTGCGAAACCATCGTGCGCGACGCGTTGCAAAAACAGCTCGACGAACTCAACACGCCACGCGTCGTCCGCCGCAAAGTGCAGCGGCTCTATCGCTATCAGGGAAAATTCGTGGAGCAATTCGTCCATTGGAAAATGAAAATGGACCCGATGTTCGGCGCGCTTGACGCCGTCGTGCCGCGCAACGGTTTTATTCTCGATCTTGGCTGCGGTTACGGCGTGGCGACGCATTGGCTGGCGCAATTCACCGACGGACGAAGTTTTCTCGGCGTTGATTATGACGAAAATAAAATCCGCGTCGCCCAACGCACCGCGTCGGAATCATCGCGAATTGAATTTAAGACCGGCGATATTCTTAATTGCGACTATCCAATGTGCGACGCGATTCTGCTGCTCGACGTGCTGCATTATTGGACGCCGGAGAAACAGCAATTGATTCTTAACAAGGCGCGGCAGGCGCTGCGGCCCGGCGGACGATTGATTTTGCGCGACGCCGCGTGCGCGGAAAATTCGGCGCATCGCCGCGTCAATTTCTGGGAAAAAATTGCGACTCGCTTCGGCCACAACAAGACGGTGGAAGGTTTGCATTTTCGAACGCGCGCCGAGCTGGAAACGGCGTTGCGGCGCGCCGGCTTCGCGAGAAGTGAATTTAAACCCGGTGCGGGACGCGATTCGAATGTGCTGCTGGTGGCTTGGGTTTCAATCACGGATGGCCGGAGATAAGCACGGGCTGCATTTTTCGTTTCACAAACTTTTCAGCTTGCGATAGCGGCGGATCAAACTGTTTGTCGAACTGTCGTGTTTCAATTTCGGGGGCGTCTTGCTTTCCAGTTCGGGAACGATGCGCTGCGCCAGAACTTTTCCCAGTTCAACGCCCCATTGGTCGAACGAATCAATGTTCCAGATCGCGCCCTGCGTGAACACGCTGTGTTCGTAGAGCGCGACGAGCTGGCCGAGAATTTCCGGCGTCAGCTTTTCCGCGAGGATCGTGTTCGACGGCCGGTTGCCCTCGAACACTTTGTGCCGCACCAACGCGTCGGCCACTTTTTCCGCCTTCACTTCGGCGGCAGTCTTGCCGAACGCCAGCGCCTCGGCCTGCGCAAAAACATTCGCCAGCAAAATGTCGTGATGCCGTCCAAGCGGCGTGAGCGCGTGCGCGAACGCGATGAAATCGCACGGGATCAGCCGCGTGCCTTGATGGATCAACTGATAAAACGAATGCTGTCCGTTCGTGCCCGGCTCGCCCCAATAAACCGGGCTGGTCTGGTAATTGACGTGCTTGCCGTCGAGCGTGACGTGCTTGCCGTTGCTCTCCATCGTCAACTGCTGGAGGTAAGCCGGAAAACGTTTCAGATAATTTTCGTAAGGCAGAACCGCCACGGTTTCCGCGCCAAAAAAATCCGTGTTCCAAATCGTCAGCAGCGCGAGCAGCACCGGCAGATTTTTTGCAAACGGCGCGGTGCGAAAATGTTCGTCCATCTCGTGAAAGCCCGCGAGCATTTTGCCGAAATTTTCCGGGCCGACCGCCAGCATCGTTGAAAGCCCGATGGCCGAGTCCATCGAATAACGTCCGCCGACCCAGTCCCAAAAACCGAACATGTTCGCCGTATCAATGCCAAACGCCGAAACTTTTTCCGCGTTCGTCGAAACCGCGACAAAATGTTTCGCCACCGCTTTGGCGTCGCCGCCCAAACCTTTGAGCGTCCAGTCGCGCGCACTTTGCGCGTTGGTCATCGTTTCGAGCGTCGTAAAAGTTTTGGACGAAATAATGAACAGCGTTTCCGCCGGATCGAGATCATGCGTCGCCTCCACAAAATCAATGCCGTCCACGTTCGAGACGAAACGAAAAGTCAGGCTGCGGTCGCTGTAATGTTTGAGCGCCTCGTAAGCCATCACCGGGCCGAGATCGGAGCCGCCGATGCCGACGTTGATGATGTTTTTGATGCGTTTGCCCGTGAAACCTTTCCATTCGCCGCTGCGGATGCGATTGGAAAACGCGGACATCTTGTCGAGTACCGCGTGGACTTCCGGCACGACATTTTTTCCGTCCACCAAAATCTTCGCCGCGCGCGGCGCGCGCAACGCGACGTGCAGGACCGCGCGGTTTTCCGTGACGTTGATTTTTTCGCCGGCGAACATCGCGTCAATTTTCGCGCGCAAGCCGGATTCATCCGCGAGTTGCAGCAACAGCTTCAAGGTTTTTTCCGTGACACGGTTTTTGGAGTAATCCAAAAAAAGTCCGGCGGCCTCGGCGGTGAATTTTTCGCCGCGCTTCGCGTCGTCGGCGAACAGTTTGCGCAGGTGCAGTTTTTGGATTTGTTTGTGATGCGCGGCGAGGGCCTTCCACGCCGGGCGCTGGGTGAGCGGTTTAAGATTGGTTGTCATATTTTTTCCACTGCCAGACCGGACGGCCTGCTTGAGCTGACGATTGTTTCATTCAACGGCGGCCAGTCGCGAAGCGCGGCGTGAACCGCCTTGATTCGCGGCATTTTTAAGATGGTGGGCCCGCCCGGATTTGAACCGGGGACCAAGCGATTATGAGTCGCCTGCTCTAACCGCTGAGCTACGGGCCCATCAAGTTGAAATTGACCATCAAACATTTATTTTGCGCGGGCAGAAATTGACGGCAAGCTAATTCGCCGCTGGCAGAAAACGGAAGATCGAAAGTGCGACGAATGTTCAACGCCCGAATTCCCGACGCGCTGTTTCCAATCCGCGCTCGTAGGCGGCGATGAGTTTGTCCCACGCAACATTCGCAGCGTCGTCAATTTCCTGCCGCGCCGGATCGGCGTCGAACCATTGCACGCTCTGCGCCATGCCGTCGCGAAAACGTGTCGTCGCGACGAACTCCGGCACGAAGCGTTTGATCTTGGAATTGTCGAACACGGCGGAATTCGCCTTGTCCCCGTGCAAACCGCCGGAAAATTCCGGCAGGCAGGCCGTGATGAAATCAGACGCGATGTGCACGAGCCTGGGTTTCGGCGCGCCCGCCGCTTCCGCGACCGTTTCGTAAATCTGGTTCCACGTCAGCACTTCGTCCGACGTGATGTGAAACGCCTGGCCGATCGCGCCTTGGTGGCCGAGCAAGCCGACCAATCCTTTTGCGAAATCCGTGCTGTGCGTCATGGTCCAAAGCGCGGTGCCATCGCCCGGCACAATCACCGGCTGGCCGCGTCGCATCCGATCCACGATGGTGAAATTTTTCCCGCTCTTCACGGGAACCGTGATGCGCGTGTCGTCATAGGTCCACGACGGACGGATGATGGTCACGGGAAAATTTTCTTCCCGCAATGCGCGCAACAACCGTTCCTCGCCCGCGATTTTATTGCGCGCGTAATCCCAGAACGGATTCACCAGCGGCGTGGATTCGGTGATGGGAAAATGCGCGGGCGGTTTTTGATACGCGCTGGTCGAGCTGATGAAAATAAATTGCGCCGTGCGCCCGCGAAATAAATTAATGCGCTGCTCCACGTCCGCCGCCGTGTACGCGATGAAATCCACGACCACGTCCCAGCGCGCTTCGCCGAGCGCCGTTTTCGTGGCCGCCGGATCCGTGATGTCCGCGGTGATCTGCCGCGCGCCCGGCCAGAGGGTTTTCTGTCCGCGATTGAGCAGCGTCAGTTCAAAGCCACGCGTCAGCGCCAACTGCGCGCAGGCCGAACTGATGACGCCCGTGCCGCCGATGAAGAGAATTTTCATGGTTCGCAAAAATC
>CAXUBD010000039.1:6125-9992 GCA_964249225.1 uncultured Verrucomicrobiota bacterium
GTTGCTTGCAGGGCCATGTTAATGCAAAACCCGTCGCTATTCCGACAACAGAATTTCCGAAACGCCATTTTGAAATCCTGCCGCCGCTTTTATTTTCGGCTGGCGATTGACATTTGAGAATTCATGGGCGCGATATCCCGGCTGTTTGTAATCCGGGCCGATGGTCAGCAGCCAGCGTTCGCGGAAACAATCGTGAACAGTAACGCAATCGTGACGATGCCCGTAGCCGCAGCGCTTGAGCCGGGCAAAATATTTTTTGCTTCTGGAGTTGTCGCCGGTTTTTTGTGCGAGCCGAGTTTCATCAGTGTCACATAAAAAACTGGCGTCAGAAATAATCCGAACAGCGTCACGCCGATCATGCCGGAGAAAACGGCGATGCCCATCGCCTGCCGCATTTCCGCGCCCGCGCCGCTGGCGACGACGAGTGGAAAAACGCCCGCGATAAACGCGATTGAAGTCATCAAAATCGGACGCAAGCGGAGTTTGCACGCCTCGATGGCCGCGTCGAACGGCGTCATGCCCTCGTCTTGTTTGCGCTTGGCGAATTCAATAATTAAAATGGCGTTCTTGCACGCGAGGCCGACCAGCACGATCAAACCGATTTGCGTGAAGATATTATTGTCGCTGCCTTTGAGCCACACGCCGGTGATGGCGAACAGCAGACACATCGGCACGATCAAAATAATGGCGAGCGGCAAACGGAAACTTTCGTAGAGCGCGGCCAGCACGAGAAACACGAGCAGCAAGCAAAGCGGATAAACATACAGCGCCGTGTCGCCCGCGAGAATGCGCTGGTAAGTCAAATCCGTCCATTCGTAAGTCATGCCGCGTGGCAGATTTTCACTGACAAGTTTGGACATTGTAGCTTCGGCTTGGCCGGAACTGTAGCCAAGCGCGGGCGCGCCGTTGATTTCGGCGGCGGGATAACCGTTGTAACGCATCACGCGGTCGGGGCCGTGCGACTCGGTGACTTTCACGACGGCGCCGAGCGGAACCATTTCGCCCTTGTCGTTGCGCGTTTTGAGCCGCGTGATGTCATCGGGGTGCGCACGAAATTGCGAGTCGGCCTGCGCGATGACTTCGTAGGTGCGGCCGAAGCGATTGAAATCATTGACGTAAAGCGAGCCGAGATAAATCTGCATCGTCTCGAAAAGATTATCGAGCGGGATGCCTTCGGTCTTCGCTTTCTCGCGGTCAATGTCCGCGTCGAGTTGCGGCACGTTGACGGTGAAACCGGAAAAAGTCCCGGCGAGTCCGGGCGTCGCGTAACTTTTGCCGATGACATTCTGCAAATTTTGATAGAGCGCGTCGTAACCGAGGTCGGCGCGGTCTTCGACGTAAAGTTTAAAACCGCCGATCGTGCCAAGTCCCATCACGGCAGGCGGCGGCACGGCGAGGACGAACGCGTCCTGGATCACGCTTAATTTTTGGTTCAACGCGGCGGTGATGGCCGGGCCGCTCAAATTTTTCGTCGTGCGTTCTTCAAACGGTTTCAGCGCGAAGAAAACTATTCCCGCGTTCGGCGCGACGCTGAAGCCGCTGATGCTCAAGCCGGGAAACGCAACGGCATTTTCCACCCCCGGCTGTTTCAAGCCGATGTCCGACATGCGGCGAATGACGGCTTCCGTGCGGTCGAGCGACGAGCCGTCGGGCAATTGCGCGAACGCAACGAGATATTGTTTGTCCTGCCCCGGCACAAAACCGGTCGGCACTTTGTTGAAACTCCAGCCGGTCAGCAAAACGAGTCCGCCGTAAAGGATGAGCGCAACGACGCTTTTGCGCAGCACGCTGGCGACGCCGCCGGAATATCTATTTCCCGCCCACGCGAACACGCGGTTGAACGGATGAAAAAACCAGCCGAACGTTTTTTCCATCGCGCGCGACAATAAATCTTTCGGCGCGTGATGATCTTTCAACAGCACCGCGCACAACGCGGGCGAAAGCGTCAGCGAATTGAACGCGGAGATGACGGTAGAAATCGCGATCGTCAGCGCGAACTGTTTGTAAAATTGTCCGGTCAGGCCGCTGATGAACGCCGTCGGCACGAACACGGCGCACAGCACGAGCGCCGTCGCGACGATTGGGCCGGTCACTTCGTTCATCGCCTGTCGCGCCGCCGCCACCGATGACAAACCGCGCGCGATGTTTCGCTCGACGTTTTCGACGACGACAATCGCGTCGTCCACGACAATGCCGATGGCGAGCACGAGGCCGAAAAGCGACAGCGCGTTGATGCTGAAACCAAACGCGAGCATGATCGAAAATGTGCCGATGAGCGAAACCGGAACCGCCGCGAGCGGAATGATCGCCGCGCGCCACGTTTGCAGGAAAATGATGACGACGATGACGACGAGCAGAATCGCTTCGAGCAACGTGTGAATCACGGCTTCAATCGAGTGCCGCACGAAAACCGTTGGGTCATAAACGACGGAGTAATAAATTCCTTCCGGGAAATTTTTCTTCAGCTCTTCCATTTTCGCGCGGACGTTTTTGGAAAGTTCCAAGGCATTCGCGCCCGGCGTCTGGAAAATCGGGATGGCCACCGCCGTTTTGTTGTTCAGCAACGAGCGCAAGCCGTAGCTGCCCGCGCCGAGTTCGATGCGCGCGACATCTTTCAGTAATGTTTTTTCGCCGTTCGGCCCGGCCTTGACGATGATGTTGCCGAATTCTTCCTCGGAAATCAGCCGGCCCTTGACGTTGACCTGCAATTCAAAATTCACCGGCGATTTAACCGGCTGCTGCCCGATGACGCCGCCAGCGACCTGCACATTTTGTTCGCGGATCGCGGCGACGACATCGCTCGCGGTAAGATTGCGCGCGGCGATTTTGTCGGGATTCAGCCAGACGCGCATCGCGTAATCGCCGGAGCCGAAAAGTTCAACGTCGCCCGCGCCGGGAATGCGCGCGAGCGCGTCCTTCACCTGCAACGTCGCGTAGTTGCGCAGATAAACGTCGTCGTAACGGCTGTCGGGTGAAAATAAATGCACGACCATCGTGAGGTCGGGCGATTGCTTGGTCGTCGTGACGCCGAGATCGCGGACTTCTTCCGGCAATTTCGGCAGCGCCTGCGACACGCGGTTTTGCACCTGCACCTGCGCCTTGTCGGGATCGGTGCCGAGATTGAACGTCACGGTCAGCGTCATCACGCCGTCGCCGGTCGCCTGCGAAAACATGTAGAGCGAACCTTCGACGCCGTTGATGGCCTGTTCGAGTGGCGACGCGACGGTCTCCGCGATGGTTTTCGGATTCGCGCCCGGATACGTCGCCTTGACGACAATTGTCGGCGGCACGACCTCGGGATATTCGCTGATCGGCAATTTGAACAGCGCGAGCAATCCCATCACAAAAATCGCGATGGACAAGACGCCGGCAAAAATCGGGCGCTTGATGAAATAATGTGAAAAGTTCATAACGGTTTTCGATTCAACCTTCTTGAATTAATTTTCCGCGCGCGCGCGAATTTTATTTCTGCGCGATTTTCGGGCTTTCATTGACCGCCGTTTCTTCCTGCGGCGTCACCGGCATTCCGGGACGCACGCGCGCGAGGCCGTTCACGACAATTTTTTCGCCCGCCGTCAAACCGGAACGCACGACGCGTTTGCCTTCAAACAACGGACCAAGTTCGACGGCCTGATATTGCACCGTGTTCGTTGGCGAGAGCGTGAGCACAAATTTATTCGCCTGATCCGTGCCGACGGCGCGCTCGTCAATCAGCAGCGCATTGTGTCGCTCGCTCATTGGAATGCGGATGCGCGCAAACAATCCCGGCACGATGCGGCCGTCGTCATTTGGAAAAACCGCGCGCAACAAAATGCTGCCGGTGCTCGGATCCAGTTTGTTGTCGAATGATTCGATGAAGCCCTGATG
>CAXUBD010000039.1:10043-10931 GCA_964249225.1 uncultured Verrucomicrobiota bacterium
CCAATTTTTTTGAATAAACCAGTTCGTTGAATTTCAACAGCGTGTCCTCATCAATGTCCGCGTTGACATAAACTGGATTGACCGAAACCACCGTCGTTAACAGCGAAGCCGAACCGGCGTTGCCGCTGACATAATTTCCCTCGGTCAACAGCGCGCGGCTCACGCGACCGTCAATCGGCGCGCGGACTTCGGCGTATTCCAAATCAAGTTTTGCCGAATCCAGCGCGGCTTTCGCCACTTCCGTCTTGGATTTTCTAGCCTCCGCTTCTTCGGCGGAAATGGCATTGCTCGCGAGCAATTTATCCGTGCGTCCCGATTCACTTTTAGCCTGATCGTATTCTGCTTTGCGTTGATCGAACACCGCCTGATTCCAACGCGGATCAATCACGAAAAGCACGTCGCCTTTTTTCACCATCTGTCCCGATTGAAAACGCACTTCCTGAATGTAGCCGGAAACGCGCGGCTGAATGTCCACCGCTGCCACCGGCTCAGTGCGGCCCGTGAATTCGCTCCACTCGACAATTTCTTTTTGCTCGACCGACGCGACCGTGACGGCGGCGGGCGGCGGGCCTTGCTGGCTGATTTTATGGCTGCAACCACTCGAAAGAATTGCCAGCGCGCCAACGGCCAGCGTCGAAACGGTCAAAAATAAAGAAAGTTTTTTCTTCATGTTATTGCTAAAAGTTTTTAAAAATTCAGTTTGGCGATCACGCGGCTCGCGCAAAAACCAATTGCGGCGGCTGCACGGATTTCTGCCGCTTCTGCCACGCCGCCACCGCCTGAACTTTTTCCATCGCCAAAGTTGGAAAAAATAATTGCGGAAACTCCGTCTGCCACGCCAGCGCCTCGGCTTCGTTATGCGCGATCGCCGAGCGGGCGCTCTCCAGC
>CAXUBD010000039.1:10941-14819 GCA_964249225.1 uncultured Verrucomicrobiota bacterium
AACGCCAGTTGAAATGATTTCTTGTTGGAAGTCACGACTTCGCGAAAGTCGTCCGCGATTTTATTTTTGGCCCGCTCAATTTCACCGAGCAATTTTTTGCAGGATTTCACGCAGCGTTCAGCGATGGTTGCTTCCGCCTTCAAGTTTCTGCTTGGATTGTGCGTCTTCATAATTCGTTTAGTTTTTATAGTTGTCTGTTTAGTAAAATATATTGGCCAAAAAATACTTCAGCGGGCCATCGCCGGAACTTTCTTTTCCTTCACACCGAGCATCGCGAACATTCCGCTGGCGGTTTCACGCAAAACTTCCACGTCATTTTGAATCCGCGCCTGCGTCAGCAAGCCTTCGTAATACGCCAGGATCATCCGCGCTTTGGCCGCGGGATCGGGCGCGTGCACCAGTCCGGCGGCGTGCGCGTCGCGGATGGCGGATTCGAGATATTTGCGTTTTTGCTCCATCATGCCCTGGATTTTTTTCTGCAAAACATTTTCCTGCGTGCAGATTTCCGAGCCAAGCGAAGCCTGCGCACAACCCAGCACGCGGCCATATTTGATTTTGATTTCACGCTGCATTTGATAGGTGAAATCGCAGAACCGTTTCAAACGCTCGAGCGGCGGCACGGTCGCGGAAAAAATCCCGTCAAATTCCGCGCGCCGATCCTGCCAGCTGGTCTCCAGTGCTTCCGCCGCAAGTTCCGCCTTTGAATCAAAAAAATAATAGAAGCTGCCCTTCTTGACGACGGCCTTGTCGCAAATGTGGTCAATCGTCGTGCTGCCATACGAACCGGACCAGATCAAATCCAGCACGGCGTCCATCAATCTTTGTTTAGCATCACTGACACGGCCCATAAATCGTTTCTTGGTTGCGCGCTCCGCCTGGTGGCCGAAGCACGAGACCAATTTATCCAACTTTACTAAACAGTCAACTATTATTTTATGCAAAATATTTTGGATCGGAAATTTTGGAAATCGAATAATACTCGCTGCCGAATGCACCTTGGAAAATGAACTGGCGAAGAGAAGTTGCGAAAAAATAAAAAACAGGCATAGCTGTATGCATGAATATGATGGAATCAACGATTGCCGCCCTGCTCGCTTCCGGCAAAGGCATTCTGGCGGCGGATGAAAGCTTGCCCACGATTGAAAAGCGGTTCAAGGAATTCGAAATTCCTTCCACGGACGAGTCGCGGCGCGATTATCGGGAAATGTTGTTCACGACCCCCGGTCTGGACGAATTCATCAGCGGCGTGATTTTATTTGACGAAACCTTGCGCCAAAAAACGGCGGCCGGGGTTCTCTTTTCAGACTTTCTCACCGAGAACAATATCATTCCCGGCATCAAGGTGGACGCCGGCACCATCGGCCTAGCCAATTTTCCCGGTGAAAAAATCACGGAGGGACTGGATGGCTTGCGCCAGCGGCTCGCCGAATATTACAAACTCGGCGCGCGCTTCACAAAGTGGCGCGCGGTGATCACGCCCGGCGAAAAAATCCCTACACGCGCCTGCCTCGAAGCGAATGCGCGCGTCCATGCGCTGTTCGCCGCGTTGAGCCAGGAAGCCGGGCTGGTGCCGATCGTCGAACCCGAAGTTTTGATGGACGGCGCCCATGACATCGCGCGCTGTGAGGAAGTCACAACGGCCACGTTGAACAGCGTTTTCGCCGCGCTGTCGGAACATCGCGTCGTGCCCGAGCAAATGCTGCTCAAGACGGGCATGGTGTTGTCGGGCAAGGATTGCGCGCAAACGGCCGGTGTGGTCGAAGTCGCCGAGGCCACGGTGCGTTGTTTGCGTCACGCCGTGCCCGCCGCCGTGCCGGGAATTGTTTTTCTTTCCGGAGGACAAAGTGACAAAGACGCGACAGAACGTTTGAATGCCATTTGCAAAGTGCCCGGACTTCCGTGGCGGCTGACTTTTTCCTACGGCCGCGCGTTGCAAGCGCCCGCGCTGAAAATCTGGAAAGGCGCCGCCGCCAACGTCGCCGCCGCCCAAACCGCGCTGCATCATCGCGCCAAGTGCAATGGCCTCGCGGTCTGCGGGAAATATGCCGTGGCGATGGAAAAAGAAAATGCGACGGCCTAGCCCGCTTATGCCCGCGCAAATTTTTTTGATCCGACATGGTGAAACGGCCTGGTCCAAATCCGGCCAGCACACGGGCCGGACCGATTTGCCGCTGAACGCGCAAGGTGAGCAGGAAGCATTGACGCTGGTGGCACGGCTGCACGCGACTAAATTCAGCCGGGTCTTCACCAGTCCGCGGCAGCGCGCGCGCCGGACATGTGAATTGGCGGGACTTAATTCTGCCGCCGAAATCGAGCCGGATCTGGCGGAATGGGATTACGGTGATTATGAAGGATTGCGCACCGCTGAAATTTTAAAATTGCAGCCGGATTGGAATCTTTTCCGCGACGGCTGTCCGCACGGCGAAATGCCCGCGCAAATTTCCGGCCGCGCCGACCGGCTCGTTGCGCGTCTGCGGACGTTGGAAGGAAATATCGCGCTCTTCTCGCACGGCCACTTCGGACGCGTCCTCGCCGTCCGCTGGATCGGGTTTACGGTGAATGAAGCACAACGATTTCTATTGAGCACCGCGTCGGTAAGTATTCTCGGCTGCGAGCACAACCGCATGGCGGAACCCGTCATCGCCTTGTGGAATGCCGGCGCCAACGAGGATTTCACCCGTACTTGAGCCTTCATTGCAACGGCTCGAGGAGGTGGAAGTTTTGGTGGAAACAACTTACGAAACAAGGCGAGCAATCGCTGAATCAAAAAATATTTCTGAATTCGTCGATGTCACCAAAGAATTATATTTAATGGAAGAATAAGAAACAATGGCGGAAGGGGAGGGATTTGAACCCCCGATACGGTTACCCGTATGCCTGATTTCGAGTCAGGTGCCTTTAACCACTCAGCCACCCTTCCGTTTTAAGCGGCAAACTTTGTCCGCCACATTCAATCAGAAATCAGTATGCGTGAATTCGCGGGCGCGGCAAGTTCATTTGGAAATCGTTTCCCGACCGCAGAATCAGCGCCCAATATTTTTGAATCCTCACTTCATCAATCCACGGCCAGCAGTTCGACTTCAAAGATCAACGTCGCGTTCGGCGGAATCGCGCCGGGATAACCGTCGCGCCCGTAGGCGAGTTCCGGTGGAATCGTCAGTTTCACTTTGTCCCCGATTTTCATCGCCGCCACGCCGAGATCCCAGCCGGCAATGACTTGTCCTTCGCCCAGTGCGAAAACGAAAGGCTCATCGCGATCCACGGAACTGTCGAATTTTTTTCCGTCGGTCAACCAGCCGGTGTAATGAACGGTCACGGCCTGGCCTTTTTTTGGCGTGGCGCCGTTGCCGTGAGCGAGTTTTTCGATTTTTAATTCATTCGTTGCCATGGCGCATTCTCGTCGCGCCCGCGGCAAACGTCAATCCGGTGAAATAATTTTTGCTGGAAAATTTGCGCCGGAAAAAATGTTGTTTTCAATCGCGCCACTTTTGCTTCATCTTCCTGCCACGAAATTTCTATGGCTGAAAACCCAAAGCACATTTACGACGAGAGCAAAATCAAAACCCTCTCGTCGCTCGAACACATCCGGCTGCGCACCGGCATGTATATCGGGCGCATCGGCAACGGCAACAATCCCGACGACGGCTGCTACGTCCTGTTGAAAGAGGTCGTGGACAACGCGATTGACGAATACATCATGGGCCACGGCAAGGAAGTGCAGATCGAAATCGCAGACAACCGCGTTCGCGTGCGCGATTTCGGACGCGGCATTCCGCTCGGCAAGATTGTAGATTGCGTTTCCAAAATCAACACCGGCGCGAAATACAACGACGACGTTTTTCAATTCAGCGTCGGCCTCAACGGCGTGGGCACGAAGG
>CAXUBD010000040.1:0-224 GCA_964249225.1 uncultured Verrucomicrobiota bacterium
CCAGCGGTTCGAAAGTGGGCCCGGCTGTCACGATGCAATTCATATTGAGCCTTAGCGTAAGTTTTTTTAGACAGAATTACAGGATTATTCAGAATTGAATTTTGTTGATTCGGTTGATCCTGTCCAAAAAAAAATCCGCGCGCCCTTGCGAACGCGCGGCTGAAGATTATCCGCCAATCAGCCCATCACGCCAATCGTCGCCACGTCGCTCCATTGGCCGACCT
>CAXUBD010000040.1:234-4156 GCA_964249225.1 uncultured Verrucomicrobiota bacterium
GCGCGGACACGTCCGCGCTTTGGAACGACGCGACATGTCGCGTCGAAGAAAGCGGCGTCAAGCCGCCGCAGTCCAAGGAAAAAAAACCGCGCGCCTTTTTGGACACGCGGCTGAAATTGCGGTGAAAACTTTTTACCCCATCACGCCAATCGTCGCCACGTCGCTCCATTGGCCGACCTGCTCGTCGTTGAGGCGATAGATCGCCTTGTATTTCCAAACCGCGCTCGCACCGGCGGCAGGCAATGCAAACGTGTCCAGATAATCTGGCACCGTGTCAATCGTCAGGAACGCGAACACGCCCGTGCCGCGATCCACCCAGATTTCGAGGCTGTCCATGCCGCTCTTCGACCAGCCCACGTTCGGATGACCGGCTTGCAATGTGAGATTCAAGATTGGTTTCATCACGGTTGGGTCAACCGATTGTTCCGCGCCGATGATGCCCAAATCCTGTCCGATGGCTTCCGTATAGGCCGGATGTTTTTTGATGCGCGCGGCGAGCGCCGAGACGCGGCTGAAAATTCCCGCCGGCACCGCCGCCGGTGGCACGCCGAGCGCGGGCGTCGTCGGCATCGCGCCAATGGTCGTGCCGCTGCGCAAGGTATTTTTGTAAGCCGTCCAGTCGCGCGTCGTTTTCGAGTGCTGATTTTGCGCGCCGACCACGAAGGCGAAATACGCATCGTCCGCTGTCGTCTGCGTGACCTCCGCTGGCGTGACGCCGACTGTCGCGGCATAAGTGGGCAGTTTGGCGGCGAAGTTATTGAGCCATTTGAGTTTTCCCGCTTCATCAGCGGGAAGGAAGTAGGATTTAGCCATAGGTTTTGTGGAGTTGAGGTTTTGTTTTTATTTGTTCATGGATTTACTGCGGTTGGATTGATGCGACGGACAGTCGGGAAAAGGAAGATTTGCTCAACACAGTCCTCTCCCCGGGGGAGAGGAAACAGGTGAGGGCGGACGTTTTACATTCTGGAAAAATGAGTTTAACGACCTCCCTCACCCCGGCCCTCTCCCCAAGGAGAGGGAGAAAATTCAGGACGCCCATTGGCTTGTTTTGACGGCTCATAAAGTTGTGGCGACTGCCGGAAAAGTTATTTTTGCCGCGCAAGAAATTATCTGGACGATCCGCTGGCTTGTTGGGAAGACTGCGACAACTACTTCGACTGCCGCGCGAGTTATTTTGGCGGTCCATTGGATTGTGTGGACGGCGTCAACAGTTGTAGCGACGGCGGCGCGGGTTGTTTTGGCCGCCGCCGGAGTTCCTGCGGCCGTCGCGGGAACTTCTTCGACGGTCGCTTGGGTTGTTTTAGCGGCTGCGCGGGTTATTTTGCCCGTCCGTTGGCTTGTTTTGACGGCTGAAACAATTGTTTTGCCCGCCGCCACAACGCCTTCAAACTTCGCAAAAGCATTGAAAACAAATGGAAATCCTTTGAAAACCGTGGAATGTTGCGTTCTGCTCACTAAAAGCTCATCCCCGCCGACGCCAAAAGTGGACAAACTTTTTTGAAATATTTTTTGGGGAGCGCAGCCGCCCCGGCTGCGGTTCGGCGCGCCCTCGCGCCGGACACAAATGTGGCGGGACACCGGATGTTTTATGCGCGCCGTCACAGTGCCGACGACGAGGGGGTCGTCGGCTGCGCCCGGGGCGGGCGCGCTCCCAAAATTAGCGCCGTAGGCGCGGCATATTTGTAGTTAATAACCACCAAAGAAAACCAAGCTCCGTAGGAGCGACATCTGGCCGGAATATGCCGCTCCTACGGAGCTGACGAATAAACGATTGGACGATTCTACAAAGATGCCGCGCCTACGGCGCTGAAACCGGGACGCGCGGGGCGGCGCGAAACTATTTCACCTTTTCAACGACGAGCATTTCGATTGATCTTAATTGGGCCAAGTCATTCCAATATGATTGCGCGGCCACACCAAACCACCAGCCTTCGCATCATACATTTTTAATAAAGACTGCCATTCTGGACTGCTCGTTGAAAACCAATTTGTGCTCACGTTAATGTAGTTCGCCGCGCTGCCGGGAAATCGTCTGTCTTCGGTGTAGGTGCGACCATCTAATTGCGGTCTGAAATTTTGATCTGTATTGAGTTTTGAAATTTTGGTCAGAAAGCCATGCATGGAAATGACTGGCTCGTTCGTTATTCCACGACCTATGCCAAAATATTCCTGTAAAAATTCACTCGGCACGGATAATCCGTCAAAATTTGTTAATTGCAGCACTTGATACCTATAATTCAATTTTTGAAAATAAATATAAGTCGGGACGAACGGTGGATTAGCGGAATGTTTCCATTCGGCTTCCATGTATGGGCCTTGTTGCAATTCGGGGCTTGGTCGGTTCACGAAGAAGAATGATTTCATTTTGTTCCCGCTAATTCTTTCAAAATAGCGTGCTGAACCATAGGCAAGCCAAACTGGAGTTGTTTGGTCTGTGCTACCTCCCAAATCTGGAATATTGTTCGCTTCTACAATGCCTGAAGATGAATTTCCTATGCCATTTTGAAATTGCGCATACCTGTAAACATTGACCCCATCAAAGGCGTCTTCTTGATAATCAATTCCGTTGGTTTGAATGGGAAAATGTATCAGCCATTTATCTGATTTAACGAAAGCAGTAAAATTATAATGTGTTCCCGGCTTTCCGTTGACGGAAAAATCCAGTGTTCCTTCCACTTGAAAATTGATTCTTGATTCGCGCCACTTCTGTATCCATTGCGGAGTAATCCACGTTAAACCACCCGCAAACAACATGACCACGCTGGCAACAATTGCCGTTTGTGTTTTTGACCAAGCCATAATTTTCAATGCTCCTTTTACAAGGGTTAAGGTTGAGGTTGTCGCCGCTGCGCCTTTGGCCACGGCAATTGCAGAAATCGTTTTCACCAACGCCACCGGCGCGGCTTGCACGGAATTGGCCGAGACCGCGCCGGCAATCGCCGTCGCCGTCAGGGTCACGCCGCGTTGCGCGAAAAATTTCCGCAGCTTTTCAGTCGCGCGCGTCACGCGCTTTTGCGCCGTGCGTTCCTCCAAGCCCATGGCTGCGCCCACTTCCGACAGGCTTTTGTTTTGAAAATAGCGCAGCACCAGCGCATCGCGGTCGTGCGTGCCGAGATGTGACATGGCTTCGTCCAGCAACGGCGACATTTCTGACCAGACAGCGGGCGATGCGGTTTCTGGAAGAGTGGATTGCATGAAGACCTCCTGTTCACGGCGGATGCGGCTGGTTTCCGCGCGTTGAAAATTTGCCGCCGTCAATCGCGCGGTGTGATACAGCCAGCCGGGCAAAACCGTCTTGCGATTCAATGCCGCCGCTTTGCGCGCCAAAATGATGAACACCGCTTGTGTGATGTCCTGCGCGTGCTGGGGATTGGCTGTGTGCCGCAATGCGACGGAATGAACGAGGCCGATGTGCCGTTCCACGAGCGTGGTAAAAGCCGCCCCGGAATTTTCGCGGGCGTATTGTTCCAGCAAATCGGCGTCGGGCGTGTCGGTCATTCAACAGTTATATGTGTGCCGGATGTAAAAGGAGACAAGGAATTTTTGATAACCCCCGCCGATGGCAAAAGTGGACAGATTATTTGAAGTGTTTTTTGGCGGGTGGTTTCGATAATAGCCCGGCCTTTTAAGGCTGGGTTGGCCGGGGCGTGAATTAAATACTCCCGTTTCGGGACGAAAGAACGGTTCTACCGTCCCTGAGGGGACTTGAAAATCTGGCGGACGAAAACCCACGGCTAAAGCCGTGGGCTATTTTCAGAAGTTAGGCAGCGTGGTCATATCGCTAAAACTCGCGATTGTCTAAAAGTTGTAAATTAACATTATTTGTCGAACCGTCCGCCGCGAGTTCGACCGTGGCCTGAATATCACCGCGTCCGAATCCCCATAGCCCAACCCAAACCCAACGACCCGACATGAACTGTGC
>CAXUBD010000040.1:4166-10401 GCA_964249225.1 uncultured Verrucomicrobiota bacterium
GATAAAGTATGGCAGTCTTGTCGTTTGCCAAATGCATGGCAACTGACTTAACCTGCTCTGCGGTCAGCGATGTGCTCTGGCGTGTGCTTACGCAACCAATGAGAAGTAGTGTAAAAATGCTAATCCACGATGTTTTCATAAAAAATCATATCGTAGGAGCCAGAAACCGGGCATATATTTCTTAATTATTTCACCTTTTAGACGACGGGCATTTTGATGGGATCATTGCAAAGAATCAATATTTGAAACCTGCCACGGTTGATCAATCACCTTGTATTTTGGGTCAAGACGTTTGTAGTTTGGCCCAAAAAAATCTTTCGGAGAATGTTCTCCAATAACATTTCCCCAAGTCCAGACTTCGCCATCGGGCGTCAAGATTATTCCGATGTTGTCGCCACCAGCGGCATAGGTTGCAATGTCTTTGTTAAAGTTAATTGGGCGTAATGGAATTGGTTTATATTTCGGAGCCGGTTTTATCATGCGATGTTCCGACGCATCCAAGGCCCATAGCGAGCCATTTTTTTTCCGAAGCAAATGATAAAAACATCCCGGTGCCGACGAAAAGGATTGCCAGTCGTTTTCCGTTCCAATTTGTATCGGTGTCCTTTGCGCGAATGCGCTGTCCAGACCTCCATCCGGCCCACCGTTGTAAATATCCGCCTTCAAACCACAGGACCAAAGCGTTCCATCTGACTTGAGGGCAAACATGGTGAAATATCCGAAACAGACATCCGTCCAATTTGTATCAGGCGAAATGCGGGTCGGAACGAAAAAAATGTTTGTGTCTTTGGAGCTGCCACTAAACGATCCCCAAAACCACAGGCTGCCATCGGATTGCAAACCGACCACTTGACCATTTCCAGCCTCAATTTTTGTCCAATTAGTTGAAGCATCCACTTGCACTGCATTTGTGATTTCTTTGTAACGGTGGATTCCAAACTGTTCAGAACCCCACGTCCACAAAGTGCCGTCATTTTTCAAAGCATAACTTGCATCAACATCAGCCGCCGCCTGCTTCCAATCATTTCCGGGAACAGATGGCACAGGTGTTGGTCGGGAAATCTTTGTGCCATCACCCAATTGATATGAAAAATTTCCGCCCCATGCCCAAAGCGAGCCGTCGGATTTAATCGCCAGACAATTATATTCACCCACAGAAACACTCGCCCAATCATTATCATTTCCTATACGACGCAAAGAAACTGTGTTTTGTATATTGGTGTTTGCCAAACCTAAAATCGGATTGCCTAGCGCTTCTTCACCCCAACTCCAAAGACTGCCGTCCGACGCCAGAATAATTACACAACGGTTATAACTATACGCAATCATTGGCAAGACATTGCCCGTTGGTAATTTCATCCTGCCGGTTTGGCGTGGTGGTGCGTGCCGCAGATAGCTCCTTACTGTCACCGTGCTAATGGTTGCCAAAATAATAACCGCGCCGGTAATCACGGCGGCTTTCATTTTTGTCCATGCCATAAGTTTCAATGCTCCTTTTACAAGGGTTAAGGTTGAGGTTGTCGCTGCTGCGCCTTTGGCCACGGCAATTGCAGAAATTATTTTCACCAACGCCACCGGCGCGGCCTGAACGGAATTGGCCGAGACCGCGCCGGCAATCGCCGTCGCCGTCAGCGTCACGCCGCGTTGCGCGAAAAATTTCCGCAGCTTTTCAATCGCACGCGCCACGCGCTTGTGCGCCGCGTCTTCGCGGATGCCCAGCAGCGCCGCCGCTTCCGGCCCGCTTTTGTTTTCGTAAAAACGCAGCACCAGCAGCGCGCGGTCGGCGGCGTTTAATTTCCCCATCGCGGTTTCCAGATGCGGCGAAAGTTTTTCCCAGACGGCGGCGTTGTCGGTCTCGGTCAAAGTGGATTGCATATAAGCCTCCTGTTCGCGCGCGTGGCGGCGGGCGTTGGTGCGGAGCAGCCGGGCGGCGGCGAACCGCGTGGTTTCATAGAGCCAGCCGGTGAGCAGGGTTTTTTCGCGCAGTCCCGCCGCCTTGCGCGCGAGGATGATGAAGACGGCCTGCGTCACGTCGTGCGCGTCGCCGTCGTTGCCGGTGCAGCGCCGCGCGACGGAATAGACGAGGTTGAGGTGCCGCCGCACGAGTTCGGTGAAGGCGGCCTCGGAATTGTGCCGGGCAAATTCCCGCACCAAGTCCATGTCGTTCGCGTCTGGCATCTATTCGATTATCTCCGCCAAAGCCAGAAGTGGACAAATTATTTTGGATTATTTACGAAGATCGGCGGCAGCGTTCACGGCGGTGGCGGTTGAGTGCCGCTGGCGTCGGCTGAAGTCCGTTCCCGCATCCAGAGCCAGTCTTGATGGTCGCCGGGATCAGTGATTTGAAATCCCCAGCCTTGCTTGCGTCCGGCCATGCGCCATTTGTGGGCTTCGGAATGCCCGTCGGCAAAAGCAAAACCACAGCCCGCATTGTGATAGGTGCCGGGCACGTCAAACCATTGCGGCTGCTCCATGCCAAAGGCGAAGGCGGCATCATTGATATGGGAGACGTCTTCATCCAGAAGAACCCACGTCATGGCGGGACCGGGTCTGGTCATGGTGGTGGATTTGCCGTAGGTCAGCCACGGTGAATTGCGGCGATGGTTGAATTGATTGTTCAGCCATGGGCCGTTCACCGCCAGGGTCGGAACGCCGCTGTGCGAGTTGATCCCTCCGGTCCCGGCCCGCCGGCATCAAAGCCGGGATCAATCGTGCCGATGGCTTGATTCATGGAAAACGTGCGAGCCGCCGGAATGGTTTGACCTTTCAGCGCTGGATCGGTTCCTTGATAAAGTCCGGTGCGCGTGTCGCCGGGACAGTGAAACACAGAGGTGTTCCCGGCAAGATACGAGGTCAACAAACTTAATTTTGGATCTTTAAGCACGTCGGGATTGAATTCGTCCGGCCCGCCGATGGACGCATCGCCACTGCACCAATTGTAGCCCGGAAGGGTGTTCCCATCATCCGGATTGGGCGGAAAAAAATCGTTGTTATCTCCTATGTAGAGCGTCATCGCGACCATGATCTGCTTGCCTCCGTTCAAACATAGAATCCCTTGCGCCCTTTGCTTGGCATGGGAAAGCGCCGGCAATAACAGCGCCGCCAGAATCGCGATGATGGCGATGACCACCAGCAGCTCGATGAGCGTGAAAGCGCGGCGGGGGTTCATGTTGATAATAACGCCACTGATTCCCGTTGGTTTCAATCTATTTTTCTCGCGTATCCACTAAACCTATGTCCGCCCAGACTGGAAACTGGACAAATTATTTTGAATTATTTTTTAGGAAGAACCAACTTAACCACCAAGGCACAAAGAAAAAGCAAAACTTGGTGTCTTGGCGGCTTGATGGTTAAAATGAAATCCGTAAATGAGCAAAATTGTCGGCATAGATTTGGGCACCACGAATTCCCTCGTCGCCACCGTGGATTCGGGAATTCCCTTCGTCATCGCGGACGCCAACGGCCAGCGGCTCACGCCGTCCGTCGTGCATTTTCCGTCCGCAAATTCCGAACCAATCGTCGGCCACGAGGCGAATCGCGTGCGCGTTTTGAAACCGGCGGAAACGGTTTATTCCGTCAAACGCTTCATCGGTCGGCGCGGCTCGGAAATTTCCGACGCAGAAAAATCAGTGACGTTTCCGGTCAACGCCGACAATTCCGGCGCAGTGACAATTCCGATTCACGGCAAAAATTATTCGCCCGAAGAAATCTCCGCCGAGATTTTGAAAAAACTGAAACGCGACGCCGAAAATTATTTTGGCGAAGCCGTCACGCGCGCCGTCATCACTGTGCCCGCGTATTTCAACGACGCGCAGCGCAACGCGACCAAGCGCGCGGGCGAACTCGCCGGCTTCACCGTCGAGCGCATCGTCAACGAGCCGACCGCCGCCGCGCTCGCCTACGGTCTGGATAAGCTCAAGGAGAAATCAAAAATCGCCGTTTACGATTTGGGCGGCGGCACGTTCGACCTTTCGATTTTGGAACTGAACGAAGGCGTTTTCCAAGTGCTCGCTACGAACGGAAATACAAAACTTGGCGGCGATGATTTGGACAGGAAAATTGTCGAATTTTTGGTCGAAAAAATTAACAGAAGCAAACAAAGTGAACCAAGTTCGAAAACAGAAAACTCCGTTCCCTTTGTTTCCTTCTGTTCAAATTCCGTTTTATCACGCGTTCGTGAAGTCGCCGAAGCCGCCAAAATAAATTTGTCGAGCGAAACCGAAACGGAAATTTCATTGCCATTTTTGACGCCGGATTTTTCTTTCAGTTGCAAACTCACGCGCGCCGAGCTGGAAAATCTCACGCGCGACATCATTTTGCGGACGCGTCAACATTGCCTGCGCGCGCTGGCGGACGCGAAGCTCGAAGCAAAAGATTTGGACCAAATCATTTTGGTCGGCGGGCAGACGCGGATGCCGCTGGTGCGAAAATTTGTCGGCGAACTTTTTGGCTGCGCGGAATTTGAAGAAACGCGCGGCAGCCTGCGCATCGGTTCGGATTTTCACAAAGCCAGCGGGCCGCAGTTGAATACGTCGCAAAATCCCGACGAGGCCGTGGCGCTGGGCGCGGCGATCCAGGCGGAAATTTTGAGCGGCGGTTTCAAAAATGTTTTGCTGCTCGACGTGACGCCGCTGTCGCTCGGCGTGGAAACTTTTGGCGGGCTGATGAATGTCTTGATCCCGCGCAACTCGACGATTCCATTAAAAGCCGGCGAGCTGTTCACGACGGCGATGGATTTTCAGCGTGAAATGTTGATCCACATTTTGCAGGGCGAACGCGAACGCGCAAAGGATAATTGGAGCCTCGGTAAATTCACGATTGATTTCGAATCCGCGCCACGCGGCGTTCCGCGCGTGGGCGTGCAGTTTGAAATTGACGCGAACGGAATTCTTCATGTCCTCGCGCGCGCCACAAAAACCGGCAAGGAAAAAATCGTGGAAATCAAATCCGCCGTGGACGTGGACGATTCCGCCGTGCAAAAAATGGTCGAGGAATCCGTCGAGCATGCATTTGACGATCTCGCCGCGCGACGTTGGGTGGAAGCAAAGTTAAAGGCGCAGGAAATTTTGGCCGCGACCAAAAAAGCAACCGCGGATTGTGCGGATGAGATCGTAAAAGATTATCTGGAAGAAATCAAAGCGGCGGCCGGCGAAGTTGAAAAAGTTCTAGCGGTGGAAAATTCGGGGACGGGTTCGGGCGATTTGAAAAAATTGCAAGCGACCGTCGCCGTGCTGGACGAAGTAACGAAGCCGCTGGCCGAATTGCTGATGGACAAGGCGATGGAGGCGATGCTGCGGAAGCGCGGATTGATTCAGTGAGCGGCAAAACCGGGCCGGTTCATGAGCCAGAAAATCAAGGTGGTTGCCACAATGATCAGGAACACAAAAAGCCCGATGAAAAACCGGATTTGCTTTTGGTGCGCGGACGGGGATCGTTTGCGACTGCGGTTAGCCCTGTGGGTCATGGTTTTATTTTGCCGCCAACCGACATCATCCGCAAACAGTTTTTTTAATTTGATCCGAGCAGCCACGCAAGCAGCGGCGCGACGGCGAGGCCGGGCAGATAATTGGCGAGCTCGACCTTGCGCAATTCAAAAATCACGAGCGCGATCACGCAGGCGATCAGGCCGGCGGCGGTGTTGACGGAATGGATCAGGCCGTGCGAGTCCAGAAACGGCGCGGCGCACAGGCGGCACGCGGTGGTGAGCGCGCCCAAAAAAACAAAAGTGGGAAACGCGGACAACGCCGCCGGCCAGCGGAAAATTTTCACGAAGCTCATCATCGCCAGCGCGTCCATGACGGCCTTGACGGCGAGCAAATAAAAATCGCCGGCCAGTCCATCCGTGACCGCGCCCAGCCAGCCGAGCGGCGCGGCGCAAAAAAGAATGGCGCACGCGTTGAAACCGTCGTCGGCCTTGGTTGACGGTCGGGATGAGGCGGAAAGGATGAGGCTGTTCGCGTAACGGCCGAGGCGGTTGGAAAATTTTTGGAGCCGCAAAATTTTTCCAATCAGGCTGCCCAGCACCACGGCGAACACGGCGAGGAAAATCTGTTTCGCGCCGGCTGAAAAAGTTCCGTGGACGCTGAACCAGATCAGCCGCAGGCCGGAAAAAGCGGTGGCCGCGCCGAGCGCGGTTTTGAAAAAGTTCTGCGCGTGGGCGGAAAGCGGCGGGCGTCGCGCGAGTCCCAAAAGACTGCCGAGCAAAATGCCGAGAGCGTTGAGACAGGCGCCGGTC
>CAXUBD010000040.1:10422-12902 GCA_964249225.1 uncultured Verrucomicrobiota bacterium
GGAAATGAAGAAAAGTCCGGCGCACGCTCGACGCGGGCGGGTTGACGTTCTAAATTTTTCGCGGTTCGCGCAGTCCGATTATTTTGAAAAATTAAAATGGCCGACCTCAAACCGACTTCCCGAAATCCGTGGGCGTGGATTCCCACGCTCTACGTGGCGGAAGGTTTGCCTTACGCGCTGGTGATGTCGGTGTCGGTGGTGCTTTACAAAAATCTCGGCCTGGCGAACGCAGCCATCACATTTTACACGGGCTGGCTGTATCTGCCTTGGGTCATCAAACCGCTGTGGAGTCCGGTCGTGGACATTTTGAAGACGCGGCGGCAATGGATCTGGGCGATGCAATTGCTTATCGGCGCGGCGCTGGCGGGCGTGGCGCTGATGATTCCCGCGCCGCATTTTTTACAATGGTCGCTCGTTTTTTTCTGGCTGCTGGCGTTCAGCTCGGCGACGCACGACATTGCGGCGGATGGTTTTTACCTGTTGGCGACGACGGAACGCGAGCAGTCCTTTTTCGTCGGCATCCGCAGCACCTTCTACCGCGTGGCGACGATTCTGGCGCAGGGCGAACTGGTGAGTCTGGCCGGAAACATTTACAAACGCACCGGCAATTATGCACCGGCGTGGTCCATGGCGTTCGCGCTCGTGGCGGGAATTTTTTTGTGCTTCGGCGCCTACCATCGGTTCATTTTGCCGCATCCGCTGGCGGATCAAGCCGGCTCCGCTGCCGCGCAAAAAAATTTCCTCGCGGAGTTTCTTAAAACGTTCCGGACTTTTTTCCAGAAGCCGCAAATCGTCACGCTGCTTTTGTTCCTGCTGCTTTACCGGCTCGGCGAGGCGCAACTGGTGCGCGTAGTCCAATTATTTTTGCTGGATCGGTGGGCGGCGGGCGGACTGGGTTTGACGGACGAACAACTCGGTTTGATTTATGGCAAGGTGGGCATCTTTGCGCTGATCCTCGGCGGGCTGCTGGGCGGATTCGCCGTGGCGCGTCACGGGTTGAAATTCTGGCTGTGGCCGATGATGCTGGCGATCCACCTGCCGGACGCGGTTTTCATCTGGCTGGCCTGCGCGCAGCCGCAAAATTTATTCGTGGTCGGCGCGGGCGTTGCCGTGGAACAATTCGGTTACGGCTTCGGTTTCGCGGCGTTGTTGCTTTACATGATTTACATCGCGCGCGGCGAACATCAGACGGCGCATTATGCGATCTGCACCGGTTTCATGGCGCTGGGCATGATGATTCCGGGAATGTGGAGCGGCCGGTTGCAGGAATTTCTCGGCTACCCGCATTTTTTCGTGTGGGTGATTCTGGCGACGATTCCCAGTTTCATCGTGGCGATGCGGATTCCGCTGGACGCTGGTTTCGGAAAAAAAACGGCGGTCGAGTAATCATGGCGGCGTTCCAACAAAAAAAATTCCAGGCCAAAGCCGGCACCGCGCTGGCGCTGGTGAGCACGCTCATTTACGTGTGCTCCCGCTTCCTGCCGGTGGCGATGCCGGGGCGTTACGCGACGATGGAAGATTCGTGGGTGCAGGTTTTGCACGTGGCGTTTGAACAGCATTGGCAGTTTGGCCGGGATATTTGCTTCACTTTCGGTCCGTGGGGATTTTTGTTCAAAGGATATTATCCGCCGACCTTCGCGCTGGATGCGATGGCATGGACGATCCTGTCGGTGGTGTTCTGGTGGACGGGCTGGCGGGTCGCCCGGCATCTCTCGGATCATGAATTTATTTCCTGGCTGTGGTTGATGGGATTCATCGGCGCGACGGGAATTTCCGTGCAATATAGTTTCGATGTCCGCAGCGTCGCCTTTGTTTTGCTGTTGTTGTTTCTGCATTTTTTCGTGGAAAACGGGCCGGTGACCGCGAGTGAGATTTTTTTGGCAGCGGCTTTGGGCTGGTTGAGTCTGGTGAAATTCACCTGTTTGGTCGAGGCCGTGATCGTCGTAGGCGCCATCGCGGCGGATAATATTTTCCGGCAACGGCGTTTCCCGTGGGTAGCGATTTCGTTTGCCGCCAGTGTTTGGTTTTTCTGGCTGGCCGCCGGACAGCGGCTGGATTTGTTCTGGCCGTGGTTGCATAATTCATCGCAGCTGACGGATGGTTACACTGACGCGATGCGGTGGACCGGCGTCGGCCAAATCCAGGATGTCGGCTGGTTCCTGCTGGCAGCGGGATCACTCGGAATTTTGACGGGCTACGCCGCGTGGAAACGGCGGGGATATTTCGGAATATTTCCCGTGACCGCGCTGGGCGCGATTCTGTTTCTGACGTTCAAACATGGTTATGTGCGATTTGACGACATCCATGAAACGGCGGCCACGCTGTCGCTTCTGGTCGTCGCGCTGGGGTGTCTGGCGGCCGTGTGGCCGGTTCTACTAAAAGGAAAATCGTGGATTCGGCTAGCCGGATTGCTGCTAGTGACCGGCATTTTATTTTTTGCCGATTTCACGTTTGGCATCTGGTTCCGGTCTCCCCATGAT
>CAXUBD010000040.1:12912-14704 GCA_964249225.1 uncultured Verrucomicrobiota bacterium
GCGAGGTGGGCTTCGGCCGCTCGCGCGGCACGATGCCGGTGCAACTGGCCGGCACTTTCAGCGCGGCAAATTTTTTCGCCCCCGCAAAACTGCTTTATGCCACGGATGATTTACGAAAGGCTTATGAAGAGAATCTCGCCGAGGTCCGAAAAATTCAAATCCCGGCGGTGGATGGCGACGTGGATATTTATCCCTGCAGTCAAATCATTATTTTTGCAAATCATTTGAATTACCGTCCGCGTCCCGTCATCCAAAGCTATTCTGCCTACACGCCGGAACTGGCGGAATTGAACGCCGCGCATCTGCGCGGGTCGCGCGCCCCGGATAACGTGCTCTTTGAGATAGATCCCAATGACCTTCATTTCCCGTCGCTCGAAGACGGTCGTTCATGGCCGGAATTATTGACCCGGTATGACATCGCGGACACGACGAAATCATTTTTACTTTTGAAACGATCCGCCGCGCCCCGGCACTATCAACTGGTGCCGCTGAAAGAAATGCCGGTGCATTTCGACGAACCGTTGCCGCTGCCGGCCACCGGCAACGCGCCGATCTGGGCGGAATTGGAAATAAAAAAATCTTTTTTGGGCGCGCTGGCGTCCGCGTTTTACAAGCCGCCCGGTTTGCTGCTGAACGTTTCTTTGAACGGCGGCCGGAAATTTTATTATCATTTGGTCCCGGGCATGGCGCGCGGCGGATTCCTGCTGTCGCCCCTCGTTCAGGATACGAAAGCATTCGTCACGCTCGCTTCGACCGGCGGATGGAGCACCAATTCGGACGTGACTTCAATGACCATTTCCATCGCGATGAAAAATCCTATCGCCCCGTTTTATCAATCGCCCATGCGCCTGCGCCTTTATCGGCTGGATTTTCCACGGCAGGATTTAAATAAAGCGTCCATTGCGCCCTAAAAAATCCGTCCTATGAACGTCAAACAAATTCCAACCATCTTCACGCGGAACCTCGCGGCCCAGCTTGCTGCTGGTGCCCTGGCCCCGATCGCGATAATAAATAGCATCAAAAAGATTGCTTTGAACACGCCGGACTTTCCAGAATCCAAGGTCAAATGAAACCAATCCGTCTCAATCGTCCCCGTCGCGCGGTGTTTTGCGCGTGGCTGGCCGTGATCGCGCTGGAATTTTTGCCGGTTGCTCGCGCGCAAACGCAATTCACATTCACCAACCGCGCGCCCACCGTCATGCCGCGTCGGGCAAACATCATCCTGATCGTCGCCGACGGCCTGGGCTACGGCGATTTGAGCAGTTACGGCCAGGTGAAATTTCAGACGCCCAACCTCGACCGGCTCGCCGCCGAAGGGATTCGGTTCACGAGTTTTTATGCGGGCGACGCGGCGAGTTCGCCGGCGCGGGCGGTTCTCCTGACGGGAAAAGATTCCGGCCATCTCACCCAGCGCGCCGACCGGGACCTCCCGTTGACCGGCGATGAAACGACCATTGCCCAAATTTTAAAAAATTCCGGCTATCACACCGGACTGATCGGCGAATGGGATTTGGGCGGTCAAAATTCCAGCGGCGCTCCGTGGCGAAAGGGCTTTGATGAATTCGCCGGCTATCTCGACCCGGCGGGCGCGGAAAATTTTTTCGTCGATTACATTTTTCGTTACATGCCGTTGAAAATTCCCAACCCCACCAATAATCCGCCCGACGCCTTCATCGGCCATGCGGCGGTGTTTGCCAATGACGCCGGGAAACGCGCGCAATATATTCCCGACCTGCTCACGCAGGCCGCGATGAATTTCACCATCAACCACCAACCCGACGCGTTCAATCAT
>CAXUBD010000041.1:0-3662 GCA_964249225.1 uncultured Verrucomicrobiota bacterium
GGAGCGACGAGCCCATGGATCACGACGGACTTCAGGCGACGATCGAGCAGGCCTTCGAGGACCGCGCATCCATCGGCCCGCAGACGCGAGGCGCGGTGCGCGAGGCGGTCGAGGACGCACTGAACCTGCTCGACAGAGGCACGCTGCGTGTCGCCGAGAAGCGGCCGGGGTCCGGCGGGCCGTCGTCCTGGATCGTGCATCAATGGTTGAAGAAGGCCGTGCTGCTGTCGTTCCGGCTGAACGACATGGCCCTGGTGCCGGGCGGCCCCGGCGGGTCGTCCAGGAAGTCCGCGCACGGGGCGAAGAACAAGGTGCCGGTGATCGCGGTGGATAAGTCCAGGATCCGGTCGGTGTTCCCCGGCGGCGAGCCGATGAACATGTCGCCGCGCCTCACGCCGGCGACATTGATGACAATCAATGTCCAGCCCAGGAACCAATATTGCTGGCCGAACAAACGGTGGCCGAACACCCAGCGTTCGTAAGGATCGCCGCTATACCACGCGATGAAAAATTCGATGGCGTAAATATAGGCGATGATCAAACCGCTGACCAAAGTCAGTTTCGCGACCTTGTCAATGTGCGACATCGTGATGACGTTTTCGAGGCCGCACCATTTGCGCAACGGAATCAGCAAAACCAGAATCATGCCGAAGCCGCAGAATACCGCGCCGATGACGAAGTAGAGCGGAAAAATCGTCGCGTGCCAGCCCGCGAGCATCGAGGTGCAAAAGTCCAGGCCGACGATGGAACTCACCTTGAACACGAGCAGCGTGCAAAGCCCGCACAGCACGACGTAGGCTTTTTCGTAATGATGCCATTGCCGCGCCGAACCGGTCCAGCCCATCGCCAGAATGGAGAAAATAATTTTCCGCGCGCGCGTCGTTGCGCGATCGCGCAGCACCGCGAAATCCGGAATCATGCCCATGAACCAGAACAGCATGGAAACCGTCAGGTAGGTGTTCACGGCGAACACGTCCCACATCAGCGGCGAACGGAATTGCGGCCACAGGCCGTTGGAATTCGGGATGGGAAACATGAACCAGTCGAACCACGCGCGGCCGACGTGGATCGCCGGATAAAGTCCCGCCATCATCACGGAAAAAACCGTCATCGCCTCCGCCGCGCGGCCAATCGTCGTGCGCCAGTGCTGGCGCGTCAAAAACAGCAGCGCGGAAATCAACGTCCCTGCGTGCGCGACGCCGACCCACCAGATGAAACTCACGATGTCCAAACCCCACATGACCGGCGAATTATTTCCCCAAACGCCGACACCGGTGGTGACTTGATAAATCAAACAGACCGGCAGAACGACCATTGCGCAAAATGCCGATGGAATAAAAAGCATCAGCCACCAGCGCGGAACTTTGCCTTCGGCGAATTTCGACAGTTGATCCGTCAAGACGCCGAGGCCGCGATTATTTTCAACGACGGGCGCACGGCGCAATTCCGCCGGCGGCGCGAGCGTTTCGATTTGAGCCGGGGATTCAGTCATCAGATGTCCCCTTTCTCAAGGCCGTGTTTATGGTTGTGTTCAAACGGACTGCCGTTGTGTTCTTCAAACTCCTCAAAGCTGTAAGGCGCGTCCTTGTAATCCGGCATCGCGGGATTTGGATTGCGGATACGCGCGAGATACGTCGTGCGCGGCTTCGTGAGCAGATTGCCGAGCACGGAATAAGTTCTTTCCTGCGCCTTCAATTTTGAAACCGCGCTGTCCGGGTCACTGACATCGCCGAACACAATCGCCTGCGCGGGACACGCCTGCTGGCACGCGGTTTTCGGAATCGTTCCTTCCGATTCTTTCAAGCGCACGTTGTCGCTCGCGCCGGCTTTAACTTTTTGCGCGATCTTCGCCTGCTCGATGCGTTGCGTGCAATAAGTGCATTTTTCCATCACGCCGCGCATGCGCACCGTCACGTCGGGATTCTTCGCCATCTTGATCAAATCCCATTCACTCTCCTCGCGCATTCCGCTGTTCGGATCACGCCACCAACGCAGTAAATCCAATTCGCCGCCGGTCTTGTGACCGAAGATCGCGGTCGGGTACAGCGTGCCTTTGAGATCGGCCAGCGGGCGCTTGTTGAAATCGAGATAATTAAAACGGCGGACTTTATACGGACAATTGTTCGAGCAATAACGCGTGCCGATGCAACGGTTGTAAGCCATCACGTTCAAGCCTTCCTGATCGTGAACCGTCGCGTTGACTGGACAGACGTTTTCGCACGGCGCGGCCTCGCACATCTGGCACATCATCGGCTGGTTGACCGCCTGCACGTCGTCAATCCATTCCGCAAATTGCTGCGCGGTGTCCGCCTGATTTTCGTCGGCGTTCGGATCAAAAATGGTCGGATTATTTTTCTTCTTCGGATCGCTCGTGTAATAACGGTCAATGCGCATCCAGTGCATTTCGCGCCCGCGATGCACCTGGTCTTTGCCGACAATCGGAATGTTGTTCTCGCTCTGGCACGCGACCACGCACGTGCCACAGCCGACGCAAGAATTCAAATCCACCGACATGCCCCATTGATGCAGCGCGGTTTTTTTCGCCTCGTCGAGCGGGTTCGGATACAGCGGCGCGACCACCGGCGGATCTTCCAGTTGCATCGCCTTCGCAAAATCCAAGTGCTGCGCGAACTGCGCGACGTTCGCCTCGCGCACGATGCCGCGGCCTTCCATGGACCAATGGCTTTGCGTCGTGGCGATCAAATAAGTTTCGCCGGTTTTTTTGATCGTCGCGCCGGTCGTAATGTAATCGCCCGTGAAAATTTTATACGCATTGAAGCCGACGCCGCTGCCGACGCGCCCGGCCTGTTCGCGTCCGTAGCCGAGCGCGAGGCCGAGCGAATAATCCGCCATGCCCGGCTGCGTCCAGATCGAGCCTTTGACGCTGCGACCGTTCAAAGTGATTTCGACGATGTCGCCATTTTGCACGCCGAGTTCGCGCGCGGTTTTGCGACTGACGAGCACGGCATTGTCCCAGGTGATTTTTGTGATCGGATCGGGCAATTCCTGCATCCAGCCGTTGTTCGCGTAACGGCCGTCGTCCGTTTTTGCATCGCGATAAAAAACCACTTCAAGACTGCCGGCCGACGGCGCGCTGCCTTTAATCTTCGGCGAGAACACGCCAAGATAAACCGGGCCGGAATCCGTCGCGGAATTTTCACCAAAGCCGTTGAACAAAAATTTCTTCCACGTTTCGCCGGAACCGGCAAATGTCGCGCGAACAATTTCGTATGGATTCGTTTGCGTTTCGCCCGCGAGCCGCGCGAGAAATTCCAGTTCCGTCAATCCGCCGAACAACGGCTGAATCAAAGGCTGGATTGGAACAATTGTTCCGTCGCTCGTCGTCGCGTCGCCCCACGATTCGAGATAATGCGTCGCCGGAAATTGCCAGTCGCTTTGCGCCGTCGTTTCGTCTTCGTAAAAACTCAAGCGCACGACGCTCTTGGCTTTGCGCTGCGTGACCGCCCAATTCAAATCAGCCGGCGCATTATAGACCGGATTGCCGCCGAGGATAACGAGCGAATCAACCGTTCCGCCGTTCAATTCATTCGCGAGATCGGAAATGCTGCCATCGCTGGTTTTTTCCGGCGCATTGTGAAACGTGATCGTGTTGCCGATTGCGCCGAGCGCGGTATTGATGGCGTGTGCGAGCAAATGCACTT
>CAXUBD010000041.1:3672-14633 GCA_964249225.1 uncultured Verrucomicrobiota bacterium
ATGCACTTCGACCGGTTGCCTTTGTCCGGCGACGACCAGAACTTTGCCGCGATTCGCCACCAAATCTTTCGCGCATTCGGAAATCCATTTGACGTCCAGTCCAGCCGGAATTGTGGAAGCCGCATTTGTGACTTGCGCCGCAATCGCAGCTGCAATCTGCCCGATCAAACTCGCCGCGACGCGCAGCCGGTGATCCGCGCTCGCTCCGGTAAGCGTGAAAAGTGATTCGACCGCGTAGAGCCGGCTCATGTTGTCGTTCGGTTCCACCACTTTGCGACCTTTGACGAAACGCCGGATGTGATTGTGCGCGTCATCTTCCGAGCCGATGAAATCGCAGTCGAGCGACAAGATGACCGCCGCCTTGTCAAAATGAAAAACGGGAACCACGGATTTGCCGAACGCCTGCGACGCCGCGCGTTGATGAATGTCGGCGGCGATCGGCTCATACGCGAACCATTTTGCGTTCGGAAATTTCTGCGAAATTAAATTCTGCAAACGCGCGCGGGACGGCGACGTGCTGCTCTCGCTCAAGAAACACAAACCCTGCCCGCCGTTCGCAGCGGCCTTTTGCGAAAGTTGATTAAGAAAATCCAGCGCCGCGTCGCGCGAAACGGTTTTTCCGCCATTGGCGAAACGCTTGGCACGATCAGGATCGTAAAGATTTAAAATCGAAGCCTGCGCGTAACGATCCGAGCCGCCGTTGCTCCAGGGATAAAGCGCGTTGCCTTCGATTTTGATCGGCCGGCCTTCGTAGGATTTCGCGACGAGCGGAATCGCGCCGTTGCGCGCGGGCATGGCCGTGGCGAAAAATTGCGGCTCGCCGTAAACGAAATTTTCCGGCTGCTTGCCGAACGGCTCCAGTTTTTCTTCAGGTCGGCGGCAGCCCGCGCCGAGAATCGCCACGCCCGCAAACGCGAACGACGCGGACATGATCTTGACGAAATGCCGGCGCGACACCGGATCGTTCATCTCGCTCGCGCCCTGAGGAAATTCGCGCTCGATCCATTGCTTGAACTCCGGCGTGTCCGACAGCTCGTCCAGGCTGCGCCAGTAATGGCGGCCAGTTGTCGCGGGCGTTGAATTGGTTAAATTTGAATTCATTCGGAGACGACGGGAGAAATTCTTCGCGCAACCAATTTATGATTTACGATTGACGATTTATGATTTGAAAAAAATCTCGCGCGACGTTCGTTTGCGAACGTCAATCGTAAATCATAAATCATAAATCGTAAATTTTTCATCGGTGACACGCCGAGCAGCTTTGCAGTGATTCCACTTTCCAGTCGTGAACGAATTTCGTGCCGTTGACTTCCTGCAAATGCGCGGCTTCGATTGAATTCGTGCTCCATTTCCAGCCCAAGTCCGTGACTTTATCCGTCGGACGGATGTGCGCCGCCGGGTCGCGATGGCATTCGAGGCAGAAACTCATGCTGAACGGCTTGGCGTGATACACTTCGTCCATCTGGTCCACGCGTCCATGGCATTCCACGCAACTGATGCCGCGCGTGACGTGGACTTCGTGATTAAAATACACGTAGTCCGGCGTCTTGTGAATCTGCACCCAAGGAACCGGCGTGTTGTTGGTCGCGCTTTCACGAACGACAGCCAGACGCGGATCGTCTTTCAACACCACATTGTGGCAGTTCATGCAGGTGGACGCGCCGGGAAGATTCGAGAACCAGGATTTTTCCACGCCGTTGTGGCAGTAACGGCAATCGAGGCCAAGTTGTCCCGCATGGATTTTGTGCGAGAACGGCACCGGCTGCACTGGTTCGTAGCCGACGCGCGTGTATTTGGGCGTGAAATAAAACGTCACGCCCGCCGCCACGCCGCCGCCGGCCAGTGCTGCTAAGACGAGCAGCACCAGCGGCAAACTGTTTGTCCATTTCGGAAAAATCACTGCTGCAAAAAAGATTAAAAAACGGCGAATTTAAACCTTTACCTTCTCAACCGCAAAGTTGAGCGCACGTTTTAACAACAGCGCGCCGTGTCCGCAAGAAAAGTTTGTGAAATTTTTCACGTTGTTCTCGCAGCGCTCACAAGGTGGGTTGCATTTTGAGTTGGTCGAGGCGGCCGCGCAAAGCGAACGTAAGCGCTTTGACGATGATCTCCGCAGTGAGAAATGGTTTTCCCATCAGGTCGTTGCCGCCGATGCCGCTCATGCGCGCGCGCGTTTGAACGTCGCCATGGCCGGTCACAAACACGACGGGCGTGGTGCGATTGGGAATGGTGTCGCGAATTTTTGAACAGACTTCGAATCCATCCATGCCGGGCATTTGCACGTCGAGAAAAATCACGTCGAAAGGTTTTTCCCGCGCCAGGGCGAGCGCCATCTCTCCATTCTCCACATTTTCCGGCCTGGAAAAAACGGTTTGCAGCGTACCAACGATGACTCGGCGTGCCACGAGATCGTCGTCCACCACCAATATTTGGAACGGTGGATTGGTGGCGAGATCCGTTTTCAGCCCCGGCACGCACAAGTCAGCAAGCAAATCCACGGCGGTGGTCATGGTGGCCAGCGCGGACGGCGTGGAATGTTTGAGATCCTGGAGCATTTTTTTGAACAGCCCCTCCAGCGCGGCGCAGGTTTGATAAGCGGGGTGCATTACTTCAGGGCCGTCTCTTGAGATCAGCGAATTGATTCTAAGGAAGGCGTCTGCCAGCATATTTTGCCGCGTCTCCTCATCCGGGGTCTGAAGAATCTTCTGACAAAGATTCCGCAACGGGCCAATATGAGTCGACGCACGGGCGAGAAACGCAGCGATAAAATCGTCCGTCTCTGTTGCCAGCATTGAAAGCGCGGTAATTGCGGAACTTGAGACGGGCGGCGAACTACCTGTTACTCTCGCCAATGAATCCACATTAACTTTGCCTTGTTCGGATCTCTGACGTGGTTTTTGAACGAGACGGCCTTGCAGCGCAAGCGTGAGCGCTTTGACGGTAATTTCAAAGGTAAGAAACGGTTTCCCCATGAGGTCGTTGCCGCCGCTAAGGGCTGATTTGGCGCGCGCGTCAAAATCACTTTGGCCGGTGACAAAAACCACTGGTGTATTGCGATTGATCGCCGTGTCGTGAATTATTGTGCAAAGTTCAAAGCCGTCCATGCCCGGCAATTGCACGTCGAGGAAAATCACGTCATAAGCCTGCTGGGCGGCCTGCGCCAAAGCCGTCTCGCCATCCATTGCGAGGTCTGGCTGGCCAAAGGTTTTTTTTAACGCGAGCGACATGGCTTGACGACTTATCAAATCGTCGTCCACGACCAGAAACTTGGGGGAACGATCCTTCAACAAATCTGGTTTCAATCCCGGCACGCACAAGTTATCCAGCAAATCCACTCCGCCAGCGAGTGACCGCAATGTGGAAGGAGTGACGTTTCCCGTTTTTTCCATGAGTTGTTTAACCAAGCCCTCCAAAGCGGAAGCCATCTGCCATACGGGAAAAGTCTCGGGAATATCCGCCGCGCTTTTTAACGAAATTATCCCAGAACGAAGGTTCGCAAGTAATTTTTGCCGGTCCGGGCCGCCCGACGCCCGTCCGATGTCGTGAAGAAGCGTTCGCTGCGTACGGAGAATTTTTGCGGCCTGTGCATAAAATTCCTTGATCGGATCGGCTTTTTCAAGCACGTCGAGGCGCGACGGTGCGGCGGGGCCGATTCGGAATGTCGCCAGGAACTCGGCAAAGGCCTCCTCCTCCGCGCGGACTTTTGCCGGAAGTTCCCCTGCCGTGGCCGGCTCAAGCGCCCATGGACTGAATTCCCGGTTGAAGGCAATTAAAATTTGAGGGGCAAATCTTCTGACAATCAGAACCCCGATCAATGCGAAGAGGGCGACATAACAAAGAATCCTGAAAATTCCCGAGGCGGCGGGTGCCGGGCTTGGGGATGTGATTGCTCTTTGAGGATACGTGGAAAATGCACCGTTGGCTCTGGGAACGTCTTCGGCCATTGCGCCGGGGACGGACACGCGCTTTCGGTAAAGTTCCTGGCGTTCTTTGGTGATTCGCTGAAGGTTTTGCCATTGAATGGAACCTACCGGCGGCGGTGGCGTCTCAAAGCCATTAGTGACTCCATGCAATTGAACGCACCAAAGCCCCGTCATGAGAAAAAACAACGGCA
This sequence comes from uncultured Verrucomicrobiota bacterium, assembly GCA_964249225.1. GTDB lineage: Bacteria > Verrucomicrobiota > Verrucomicrobiia > Limisphaerales > UBA11358 > UBA11358. The sequence goes on from CAXUBD010000041.1 coordinate 7,787, forward strand.
GTTTAATCGATGACTTCCGTGCCACACTGAAAATTATTCGACGGACGGAACCTTTCACAGTTGATTGAAGTCGGTTTATCAACCCGATAAAAAATAATCCGGCCGCTGCGTGCGGCTGCAAATTCGCCGTCAATCCACCGGACATTGTTTTCAGTTCCGTTTTCCTGATCATGACTGAAATTCACCGGATACCGAAATTTTCACTGGCTAAGGAATTGTCGCCACCGCATTAGTGCCGGGAGGAACAGTGGCCCATTGACCGCGAATCACCTTCAGTAAACTCGGCGTCTTTGGCGGCAGCTTGGTCGGGTCGTCAAAATTGGAATCATAAGCCCAGTTGCGGGCGGGCGGGGAATAATAACTTTCGCTCCAAGCGCCGGTGGCGTAAAGGCTCGGAAACATCTTCACCATCGAACCATTGTAAGTGTTGGTTACGGATCCTCCCCAGTTTTCGAGAAAACGCGGAAAATTTTCCATGCCGCCGCTGTAACCAGTGAGCGGAGAAGGTTGCGGAGCCGTCTCCACGACTCCGGTTAAAAGTGCGGCATTGATTGTGGTGTTTGCCGCATTAGTCGGGGTTATGCCCGGACCAGTCGCGCCATCGCGCCAAGCGTTGGATAAAAACGTGATGGCATCGGCCACCAACGATGCGGGCACGGTGGTGGAAGTGTTGGCGGTCCCTAAATTCGCGTCGTTCGTTTGGTTATAGTCACCCCAAACATACAGTGGAAGTCCGGTGGCCACGGTAAGTCCGTTGAGCGGGAGTAGTTTTCCATTATACACGCGAACCGCCCCTAAATTACCCGCCAATAGTTTGAGCGGAGTGCGGTTATCCACAATATAAATGGAAGACAGGTTCGATCCGAGGAGAACACCGCGCAGAATAACATTGGTTTCGCTCCAATTCTTTAGACTGCCGATGTCAATATCAATGGGCTGGACATTTTTGCCTTCACGACCGTCCCAGAAAATGTTTGTGGTCGAAACAAACGGAGGCACGTGGTTCGTCGAAAAAATGGTGAAACTGCCGCTCGTTGCGCTGAACCCCGCATCTGAAACCACCAATCGCAGGTCACAAAGATTGTAATATCGCTGCAGCCCGATGGGCGAGTTGGGGTCTTCACCTGATGGTGGCGGCTCGATTATTTCCCGGATTGCTTCCGGCGTGTTGGTGGTTCCGATGGGAAGGATCAAGGCATCAACCGGAAAACTGGGTGAATTCGTATCGGCATAAGCTGCTGGCAGACCCGCCGGCGCTCCACGCGTGTCTCCATCCGCCGTGTCCCGCTGATTAAGGACGTTCAAAACGGCTGTCACGCCAGACTCAAATTTAAGAGTGCTGTCTGGCTCGACATAAAGTATGCCGTTGGAATGTACATGCCCGGTGACGTCGAAATTGTGGCCGCAACTGATTTCCATGTTGCCGGAAGAATACATGGCAAACTGGAAAATAGGGATGCCCGTCAACTGCAATTGTTGAAATACTCCCCCGCTGACATCTTGCGGACTGGCGGTGTCGCGCGCATGAGAAACCACAGTGTAAGTCGAGACATATCCCTTCAAACCCTTGTAAGGAGCGTCCAGTACGGTAGTGTTGGTTCCGGTGAATTGCACATAAGTCTGGTTAAGATTGCCGTTCCCATCATCGAATACCCAGGTGTTCCAGTAGGAGGAGTCCGACGACAAAGGCACAGTCTGGCGATAAACGTTCAAATTTTCGCTGACTAACTTTTCACCGCCAGCCAGAAAGTCCCGTGCGATTTGGCTTTCCACCTTTTCTGTGGCCGCTTCCGCAGCAGCAACTGACCGGGTATATTGAATGGAACGGTGTGTCAGCCGGTTGCTGGTTGACGCCCAAGTCATCACGCCCGCCAGAATGGCTAGAGCGACGGCGCTCATGATCATTACCAACATCAGGGCGCTACCCTTGCGGCCCGGCTTATCAGTTGTAAAGCAAGTCTTCATAGTCATCGTCACTGCACGGCTCGCCGCGTCACCGAGGTTTCCAGCTTGTAATAATCCGGTCCCTGCATGAAACGCTGAGGTTGATAAAATTCTAGGATGAGGTGGATCACCTGATTGTTCTGGTTGTTTGTCAACACCTGTCCGGTAAAGTCTTGCGCGCTAAAAACCAGCGTGTTCGTCACCGAATCGGCAATGATGAATGTGCTCGTGCCATTCGACGAAATTTCCGTTCGCCGGAATGTTTCGTCTGACGGGTCCATAAAATAGTGGATTAAATGTGCCGTGTTTGTGGTTGGCTGGATTTCAATCGCCGTTCCTTGCTGCGTTTCACCGGGAAGCAATCCTTCAAATAAATCATTGGTCGTCATATTGCCCACCGACACGTTGTTACACGTGTGGATTTCATCCGTTATTTTGCCGAACGTGTTGCGCGACCATTCGGTGGCTTGAAGCTTGGTTTGGTTGACTTGAAACATTCTCAACCCGAACAGATTGGCGGAAACGATTCCGGCGAGCAAAAGCATGAACACCGTCAGCGCAATGAGAATTTCCGGCAAAGTAAAGCCGCTGTCCGGCTTTGGAAAACCGCCGCGACTCAAGTCAGAGGATGAAACGTGAAGCTTCATTGGTCCGGCGCCCGGCAGGTTTCGACTGAAGTGACAATATCCACGCCTTGGAATTGCCAGATGCAATCCACATGAATTCTCCTGACCGGTGGCGAAAGTGGTGAAGCTGGAGATGGTGAAATCTGCGTTATCTCCGTCTTTAGCGTCGCTAAAGTGGATTCCGCACCCGACCCGGACAAATCCAGAACAACGTTCGTTTCGTCCGGAAAATTGGTGGCAACCAACTGGTCCAATGGCACCGCGCGATTGGGAGCCCAGATGGCGCTTCGCGTCTCCTCCAGGCGTTCCATCGCCCTTGCGTTCGCAGCCATATAAAGTGAATCCTTCATCGCGGACGTTGTGCAGAAGATATAGCCTGTGACGATTCCGCCCACCATCAGTCCGGCGATGGCCAACGCCACAACCACCTCAATCAGCGTCATCCCCACCCGACCTCGCGGCAGAAATTGAACGGTCCTTTTATTTAAAAACCTGATTTTCAAGGATTGTGATCTCCTCGGAATAAGAACCTTACCGTACCTGCAATCAGCAAATAATACCAAAATCTCATGTAAAAACAAGCTTATTCTGTTCGGCAAGCCAAGATAAAACAAGCATTATATTGCCAAATTCCTTGTATCTAAAATCAATTTTGAATGAGTCGAAGGCCAAAATCTAACCGGTTCGACAAATTTAGAGTCAATTCAATTAAACCCTTTACCATAAAAACTCCGGAGGGGACTGCGGCATAAAACAGTCCGCCCAAATCCGTTTTTCCTTTTTGCAATCGCACTAATTTATAGCACAATCGCATAACCAACTGCCTATGTTGTTTGATAATCCATGACCCGACTCGATCAAGCCCTGGTTGAACGCGGCCTGTGCGAAAGCCGCGAACGCGCCAAACGCGCCGTCATCGCCGGCCAGGTCCGCATCAACGCCCAGACCGCGCGCAAACCCAGCGACGCCGTCAAGCCCGACGACGCGCTTACGCTCGACGCCGCCGAAAAATACGTCAGCCGCGGCGGCCACAAACTCGAACACGCGCTCAAATATTTTCAACTCGACGTCAACGGACTTATCGCCATTGATTTCGGCGCGTCCACCGGCGGTTTCACCGATTGTTTGCTGCAACACGGCGCGGCGAAAGTTTTCGCCGTGGATGTCGGGCAAGGCCAGTTCGCCTGGAAACTCCGGCATAATCGCCGTGTCGTCGTCATGGAAAAAACCAACGCGCGCCATTTGAAGATCGAGCAGATGCCGCCGCCGTTCGCGCCCGCCGATCTGGCCGTGATTGACTGCTCGTTCATTTCGCTGAAAAAAATTCTGCCGCCAGCGGTTGCATTATTAAAATCAGACGGCAAAATTGTCGCGCTCGTCAAACCGCAGTTCGAGGCGGGCAAAACGGAAGTGGACAAGGGCGGCGGCGTCATCAGCGACCCGGCCATCCACGAACGCGTGCTGAAAGAACTGGAACAATTTGTCGCCGCGCAAAATAATCTGGCCTGGCGCGGCGCGGTCGAATCGCCGCTGACCGGCCCGGCGAGCAACAAAGAATTTTTGGCGTTGATTGAAAAAACCAACTGACAAAATCAAAAACGTCGGCCTCATCGGCAATCTGGAAAAAGCCGATTGCGCCGCCATCGTCCGCAAAGCGGCGACGCTCATTCAGCGCGCCGGGCGAAAAGCTTTTTGCGACGCCGCAACCGCGCAGCTCGCGGGCTTGAAAAATAATCTGCGCGCCGACGCCAAGTCGCTGGCGTGCGACGTGGACATGCTGCTGGTTTTCGGCGGCGACGGCACGATGCTCCGCGTCGCCCGCGAAATCGCCGGCACGAACACGCCGATGCTCGGCATCAACATTGGCGGACTCGGTTTTCTCACGGGCGTGTCTTCAGACAAACTGGCCAAGGCTTTGAAATTTCTCTGGGATGGCGATTTTAAATTCGAGCCGCGCGCGCTGATTGAAGCCAGCGGAAATTGCAACGGCAAACAAATCCGTGAAACCGCTTTGAACGACATCGTCGTTAGTCGCGGCGCCGGCTCGCGCCTCATCGCGCTCGACGTCAGCGTGGACGGCGAGCCGATCACACGTTATCGCTGCGACGGACTCATCATCAGTTCGCCGACCGGTTCGACGGCGTATTCGCTCGCCGCCGGCGGCGCGGTGGTTTTGCCGACGGCGGAAGTTTTTGCGCTCACGCCGATTTGTCCGCACGCGCTTTCAAACCGTTCCATTATTTTGCCGTTGTCCTCGGCCATCCGCATCAAAGCGATCAATCCCCTGCCCGCGACCATCTTGAGCGCTGACGGGCAAGTCGTGGCCGAACTCGACGCGGGCGATGTCGTCACGATCCGCCGCAGCCGCCGCGCGGTGCGATTGATCCGGCTGGCGGACAGTTCTTTTTTGGAAGCCCTGCGCCGGAAACTTCACTGGCGCGGAACATATTTGTGAAATGAAAAATTCAAAATTAAAATTTAAACGGCGGTAGTTTTTTCATTTTGAATTTTTCATTTTGAATTTTTAATTCCCATGGTCCGATTAAAAGACATCGCCCAGCACGCGGGCGTCTCGGTGATGACGGTCTCGAAAGCCTTGCGCGACGAGCCGGATGTTTCCACGAACACGCGGCTGCGCCTCAAAGCTCTCGCATCGCAAATGGGCTACGTGCCCGATTCCAGCGCGCAGGGATTGCGCACAAAAACGACGAAGCTCTTCGGCCTCGTCATCCCTTCGATCACCAATCCAGTTTACGCGCGCATTGTTTTTGCGATTGAAGAACGCGCGCACGAACTCGGCTATGATGTTTTGCTCATGCACTCGCTCAACCAGGCGGAACGCGAGGAAGCGTGCATCCGCCGCCTGCTTTCGCGACGCGTAGACGGACTTTTCATTTCGCCCGTTTACCGTTTTGAAGCCGAGGCGCGGATTTACAAGGAGATTCTGATTCGCAACACGCCGACCATTTTGCTCGGCCCGCCCGCGCCGTTTTGTAAAACATTTCCCAGCGTGGAAATTGAGGAACTCATCGCGAGTTACAACGCCACTCAACATCTGCTGCATCTCGGGCACAAACGCATCGCTTATTTCACCGGCCCGCCCGTCGCGCCGTGGGCGCACGAACGTTTTGAAGGTTATCGCCGCGCGCTCCGCGAAGCCGGGCTGGACGTGGACGACAAACTGGTTTTTCAAGCCGGCAGCACGATTGAAGACGGCACGAAAGCCGCACTGCAATTTCTCAACGAAGCGTGCAACGCGACGGCGGTGCAAACCGTCACTGACCTCGTGGCCGTCGGTTGCGCAGAAACATTGCTCGCGCAAGGTTTGAAAATTCCCGAGGACATTTCCATCGTCGGCTTTGGCAACATTTTGATGACGGAACATTTTCGCACGCCGCTGACGACGGTGCGCCAGCCGAAATTCCGCCTCGGCATGGCCGCCGTGGACGCGATGATGGGTTTGATTCGCGGCGAGCGCATCCAATCCAAACGCCTGCCCGCCGAATTGATCGAACGCAAAAGCACCGCTCCGCCGAAAATTCAAGCGCGCTGAATTTCCGGTATGGAAAAATCGCAAAATTTTCCGCCGCTGATTTTTAAAAAAAAATCGCTGTTGATTTGTCTGCTGCTCGCGCTGGTGACGCTGGCGGTGTACTGGCCGGTGACGCGACATGATTTTATAAATTTTGATGACCCGCAATACGTCACGGCCAATCCGCATATCACAAGTGGATTGACCCGGACGAACGTCGTCTGGGCTTTCAAGAGCACCGAGGCGGCGAACTGGCATCCACTGACGTGGATTTCACACATGACTGACTGCCAGATTTACGGCGTGAAACCTGGCGGCCATCATTTGACGAACGTGCTCTTTCACATCGCGAACACGCTGCTGCTTTTTATTCTGCTGAAACAAATGACCGGCGCGCTTTGGCGCAGTGCGTTCGTGGCGGCGTTCTTCGCGTGGCATCCGCTGCACGTGGAATCGGTCGCGTGGGCGGCGGAACGCAAGGACGTATTGAGCACGTTTTTTTGGCTTCTGACGTTGATGACGTATGCGCGTTACGCGCAAGGTGTGACGGGTGACAAGTGGCGGGTGACAAATGTCAGCATTGCAATCCCGCCACCCGCCATTCGTCACCCGTCACTTTTTTATGCTTTGGCGTTGTTCCTGTTCGCGTGCGTCCTGATCTCCAAGCCGATGGTCCTGACGCTGCCGCTTGTCTTGTTGCTGCTGGATTTCTGGCCTCTGCAAAGATTTACGATTTATGATTTAA
>CAXUBD010000042.1:0-3883 GCA_964249225.1 uncultured Verrucomicrobiota bacterium
GTCGTGGCCTTCGCTCAACAGCACGGCGCGCTGGATCTCATTTTGCAACTGGCGGATGTTGCCGGGCCAGTTGAATTCGGTCATGCGTTCGATCGCGTCCGGTTTGAAGCCGTTGATTTCGCGGCTGGCCTGCGCGGAGAAGCGTTTCAAAAAGGCGTTGGCCAGCGGCATGATGTCGTCGCGCCGTTCGCGCAGCGGCGGCAGGTAAACGGAAATCGCGCTGATGCGGTAAAATAAATCTTCGCGCAGTTTGCCGTCTTTTATGGCGTCGGCGGGTTTGCGGTTCGTGGCGGCGACGATGCGGCAATTGGTCTTGTAACTGGTTTTGCCGCCGACAGGCCGGACTTCCTGGTCTTGCAAGACGCGAAGCAATTTGCTTTGCGTGTCAATGGGCATCTCGGAAATTTCGTCTAGGAAGAGCGTGCCGCCCTCCGCCTGGCGGAACAATCCTTCGCGGTCGGACAGCGCGCCGGTGAACGCGCCTTTGACGGAACCAAAAAGTTCGCTCTCAATCAATTCGCGGGGCAGGGCGGCGCAATTGATTTTAATGATTTTATTTTTATTGCGCGGGCTCAACGCGTGGAAAAGGTCGGCGATGACTTCCTTACCGGTGCCGCTTTCACCAGTGATGAGCACGGTCACGTCGCTAGGTGCGATGCGCTCGACGGTGCGAACGACTTCCTGCATGGCCGGGCTGCGGAAAATCGGCGAGGCCGTGCCGCTCATGGTTTCGAGCGCGCGGCGGAGGGTGGAATTTTCCTCGGTTTGTTCCTTGCGCTCCAGGGCGCACTTCACGTCGGCGAGCAATTTTTCATTTTGGAACGGTTTGGAAAGAAAATTATACGCGCCGAGCCGCCCGGCTTCCATCGCCATTTCCATCGTGCCCGCGCCCGTCAGGACGATCACCTCGGTGTCGGTCCAGCGTTTTTTGATCTGCGGCAGCAATACCAGCCCGTTGGCGTCCTGCAAATTCACGTCCAGCACAACCACATCGGGCTGCGGCTCGGCAAAAGATTTTTGCAGCGCGGCGCCGCTGTCGGCCTCGGCCACGTCATAATAATCGTTCAAAACCGCGACGAGCAGGTTGCGTATGGCCACGTCGTCATCCACGATGAGAATTTTGCCTTTCATGATTTCGTCTTTCTGTTTTTTCTGCAAGCCGCGACAAATTTCTGAAAAATCGCGCGGTGCGCCGCGTGATGTTTCGCCAGCCGTTCGGGATGAAACTGCACGCCCAGTAAAAATGGCATCATGCCCGCCGCTTCTGGTTTCAGTTCCATCGCCTCAATGATTCCGTCGCGGCTGCGCGCCGTCGCCATCAGTGGCCCCGCCGGTTCCAACACCGCCTGATGATGCGAACTGTTGACGCCCAAAATCCGCTTGCCCGTAATCTTGGCGAGCAACGAACCCGCTGTCAACGTCGCTTCATGCACCTGCGCCGCCGCCTGATCCAAGCGTTGATGGTTCAACGCGTCCGGCACCTGTGAACGGATGTCCGGGATGAGCTTGCCGCCGAGCGCGATGTTCAGCAATTGATGGCCGCGGCAAATCGCCAGCAACGGCTTGCGCTGGCGGAAAATTTCATCAATCAACACCAGTTCGCGCAGGTCGCGCTCGCCGCCATCGGGCGTCTGTTCGATGGTTTTGCGGATTTTTTTCGGCAGGCTTTTTTCATAAAGATCCGGATTGATATCGTCGCCGCCCGTGAGCAACACGCCATCCACGCGACGCACGCACTCGGCGAGCAGCGCGCGGTCAGTGGTCGTCGGCGCGGTGACGGGAATGCCGCCGGCGTCGAGGATGGAGAAATTATATTTGACGGAAAGGCTGGCGGACAGGTCGTGAAATTCGACACCACTTTTCTCAATGCTCGGCGTGACAAGAATCAAAGGCGGTTTAGCCATCGCGGGCAATCTAAAGCAGTTGGCAGAAATTGTCAGCGCAAAAAAACTCGCGCGCCAAAAATAGGTTTGACGGACGGAGCAGATTTTCCGCGCCTAGTTCGCCGGTCCGGGCAGGTTTGCGTCAGACTTCCGCTTCGGGAAAATGCTCGCGGATCTGGGCGCGCAAGCGTTCCTCGTCGTCCGGCTGATAGCGGCGGCGGTTGACGAGCCGTTGCACGGCGTCGAGCAATTCCAGCCAGTCCTCCAGCGGCGGTTCGGTCACGCGCTGCCACTGGTCGAAACGCTTGGCGCGATGAAAAAAACGCCATTCGCGGCTGACGTGCTGCACATAGATTTGCAACTTCACGCCGTCCTCGGTGACGCGCTTCCAACTGATTTCAGCTTTGGCCATGAAAATTATTTAACCACGGATGAACACGGATGGACACAGATAAAAACGAAACAATCCGCAGATTGCGCCGATTTTCGCAGATAAAAACTCTAAAAAAATCTGCGTTGATCCGCGAAATCTGCGGATAAAAATTCTTCATCCGTGTTTATCCGTGTCCATCCGTGGTTAAAATCATTCCGGCAAATCCACGCTCGCCACGGCCATCGCGGCGATGCCTTCTTCGCGGCCGATGAAACCCATCAGTTCGTTCGTCGTCGCCTTAATTCCTATTTTCTGAAAATTTATTTTCAAGGCGTCCGCGATGCAGAGCTTCATTTCGTTGATGTGCGGATAAATTTTCGGCGCCTGCGCGATGACCGTGGCGTCCACGTTCACAATTTTTCCATTTCGCAGCACGATGATGCGCGCGGCTTCCGCCAGAAAAATTTTGCTCGGCACGTTTTTCCAGCGCGGGTCGGTGTTCGGGAAAAAATGGCCGATGTCCGGTTCGCCGAGCGCGCCGAGGAGCGCGTCGCAGATGGCGTGCATAAGCGCGTCGGCGTCCGAATGGCCGTCGAGACCCTTCGTGTGCGGGATCTCGACGCCGCCGAGGACGAGTTTGCGCCCGGCAACCAATTGATGAACGTCATAACCAATGCCAACGTGAACCATGCCGCACTATAAAATTTTTACGTGAGCTTAAAAAGAAATTTCCGAAATCTTTTCAAGCCGCCGCCAAGCAACAGACTTCCGCACACCAATTTTCAATTTGCTGTTTGATCGCGTCGCGAACCTCGCAAACTTTTTCCAATTTTTCTGCGTGCGAACCTTGAAACGCCGACGGGTCGGGAAAACCCCAATGCAATCGCGTTGTAACTCCGGGAAAAATCGGGCAACGCTCAGCGCTCGTCTCGTCGCAAACCGTGATAACGTAGGAAAATAATTTGTTCGACTTCAAAAATTCAGAAACCGATTTTGTTTTGTTGCCGGAAATATCAATCTCGATTTCCTGCATCGCTTCGACGACGATTGGATTTAATTTCCCCGGTTCAATTCCCGCGCTGTGCGCTTCAAAAAATTCGCCACAGATTTGATTCAGAAACGCTTCGGCCATCTGGCTGCGCGCGCTGTTGTGGATGCAAACAAACAAAATTTTTTTCTTTTTCATAATTTAGACAGTTTCAGGCTTTAATTTTGTGCAGCAGTCTTTTTCGCGGATGCAACGGCACACAAACATTGCGGCGACTGCGCCGAGCGGCGGCGCGGTGAGATAAATCCACAGATGCTCGAAATGGCCGGAGACGAGCGCGGGCGCGAGCGAACGCGCGGGATTCATGGACGCGCCGCAAACCGGCCCGGCAAACATTGCTTCAAGCGCAATCACCGAGCCGACGGCGATCCCCGCCGTGACGCCTTTTTCCTTCGCGCCGGTCGAGACGTTGAGAATCGTCAGCATCAGAAAAAAAGTGAGGACGGCTTCGAGAATGAACGATTGCAATTCCGAACCGGCGGGCAAAGTCGCGCCGAGCAATTTATTTTCCGGGAAAAGAAATCGCAGCAACGCGCTGGCAAGAATTGCGCCGATGAACTGGCTCGTGATGTAAGGCAA
>CAXUBD010000042.1:3893-10164 GCA_964249225.1 uncultured Verrucomicrobiota bacterium
AGGCAAAACTTCGCGGCCAGACATTCTGCGCGCCGCCCAAAAACCGATGGTGACGGCAGGATTCAAGTGCGCGCCGGAAATGTCGCCGAAGCTGTAAATCATCGCGAGCACGATCAGGCCAAATGTCAGCGCGATGCCGACGTGCGTGATCGCGCCGCCGCTGATTTCGTTGATGATAATCGCGCCCGTGCCCGCGAACACGAGCGCGAACGCTCCGAGAATTTCAGCATAATATCTTTTCATTTGGATTTAATTTCTGCCGCCGGCAGCGTGAAGAAAAACGTCGCGCCTTTGCCGAGTTCGCTTTTAACCCAGACTTCGCCGCCATGCGCCTGCACGATGTGTTTCACAATCGAAAGTCCCAGACCCGTGCCGCCTTGGTCGCGCGAGCGCGCCTTGTCCACGCGATAAAATCTTTCAAAAACGCGGTCGAGCGATTCGGCGGGAATTCCCGGCCCGTCGTCCTGCACAAACATTTCCAGTTTGCCATCGTCCAGTTTTTTTCCGCCGACGGTGACGTGGCCATGCGCGCGGCCGTATTTGATGGCGTTGTCCACGAGGTTGGCGAGGACTTGGTCAATGCGGTTCGCGTCCGCATTCGCAGCGAGTTCCGGCAATGCGTTGACAAGTTGCACGTTTTTATTTTCGGCCTTGGCGTTCAAGTCGGTGAAAATTTTTTCTACGAGCGCGCGCAATTCCACCGGCTGCAAATTTAATTTGATGCGCTCGGATTCCAGCGCGGAAATCGTGAGCAAATCCTGGATCAGCAAGTCGAGTCGTTGCGTGTTGCGCTCGATGATTTTCAGAAAGCGCTCGGCGACTTCGGGATTGTTGCGCGCGCCGTCGAGCAACGTTTCAACGTAGCCTTTGATGAGCGAAAGCGGCGTGCGCAGTTCGTGGCTGACGTTGGCGACGAATTCCTCGCGCGTGTGTTCCAATTGTTTCAATCGCGTGAGATCGTGGAAAACCAAAATCGTGCCTTCGCGTTCGCCGGCGGAATTGGAGATGACGGCGGCGTTGACCTGCAACCAGCGTGCGCTCAATTCCGGCAGCTTGAGTTCGTAATTAAAAACCTGCTTCTGCGCCTCGACGCGCTCGACGAGTTCGGCGAGTTCGTGCAGCCGCAGCGCTTCCATGATCGTTTTGCCGCGCAACTCGATCTTCAGGTTGAACAGATTTTTGAACGCGCGGTTGGCGAGATAAATTTTCCCGTGCCGGTCGAGCAGCAACAAACCTTCGAGCATGGAATTGAAAAGCACCTGCTGCTGTGCCTTGGCTTCGAGCGTATGCTGTTGCTGCTTGCGCTGGAAATCCTCCATGTCCGCCTGCAATACAAACTGTTGGCGGCGGAATTTTTGCCGCCACGCGAAATGAACGGCCACCGCCGCCGCGAGCGCGAGAATGAAGAGAAAAAACCACACGGGAATCATTTAGCCATAGATGAAACACAGATGAAACACAGATTTGTATTCAACGATGCGCAAAGAATTTTTTTTTAATCTGTGTTTCATCTGTGAAAATCTGCGGCTAAAAATCATTCGACGAAGCGGTAGCCGACGCCGCGCACCGTGTCGAGATGCTTCGACGCCGCGCCGAGTTTTTCGCGCAGGCGGCGCATATGCGTGTCCACTGTGCGCGTGTCAATCAGGCTGTCGTATTCCCAAACGTCGCGCAGCAGGTTATCGCGCGATTGCACGCGGCCGCTGCGTTGCGCGAGCACGACGAGCAATTTGAACTCCGTCGCCGTCAATTCAATCGGTTTGTTTTTCCAGCTGGCGAGGTGGCGTGGCAAATCAATCAGCAGATCGCCGAAACGCATTTGTTCGCGCGGTTTTTCCTCGGCCGCGCCGCGCGCCAGGATTTTTTTTATGCGCAAGAGCAGTTCGCGCGGGCTGAACGGTTTCGTCAGGTAATCGTCCGCGCCGAGTTCGAGGCCGAGCACGCGGTCAATCTCCGCCGCCTTCGCCGTGACCATGATAATGGGAACTTTCGCGGTGGCGGGATCGAGCCGCAGCGATTTGCAGATCTCGAAGCCGTCCATTTCCGGCAGCATCACGTCGAGCACGATCAAGTCCGGTGTTTGCGCGCGCGCTTTTTTGAGCGCCTCCGCGCCGTCGGCGGCGGTGGTCACGGCGTAACCCGACTGCTTCAGGTTGAACTCGACCAGTTCGACCGCTTCCGGTTCGTCGTCCACGACTAAAATCTTCGGCTTCACGCAACCAGCATGACACGCGCGAATTAGTCACACAATTTCAATTCGGCAACGAACGCGTGACGATTCGGTGACGGAAAATTTTCGCGCGACATTCTACTTTTGCGGTTGAAAAATTTCTGCCACGCTCGCGCCATGCCGATTCCGGTCATCAATCTCGACCAGATGCGCGAATGGGAACGCGCCACCTGGGCCGCCGGCCAGACCGAGGCCGGGGTCATCCGCCGCGTCGGGAAAAAAATCGCGGAACGCGCGTTGCAACTAACTTGCGCGGGCGATGCAATTTTAATTCTTGCCGGCAAAGGCCACAACGGCGATGACGCCCGCGCTGCAAAATCATTTTTGAACGAACGTAAAGTCAAACTCTTCAACGTCGCGTCGCCGAAAAAAGATTTACCGAAACTTAAAACTGCTCTGCAACAAAAACCGGCGCTCGTGATTGACGGTCTGTTCGGCGTCGGCTTGAACCGTCCGCTCGACGACGACTGGAAAAATTTCATCGCGACAGTCAACGCCGCAAAAATTCCCGTGCTTGCCGTGGACGTGCCGTCCGGTTTGAACGCGGAAACCGGCGAACATTTTCGCGCGGCGATTGAAGCCGCTGTCACCTTGACGGTTGGCGCTCCAAAAATCGGAATGCTCGCGCAAGCGGCGTGGCCGTTTGTCGGCCGACTCGAAGTCGCGGATGATGTCGGGCTAATTTCTTTTCCAGTGAAAACCGAATTGAACTGGACGCTACCGGAGGATTTTGAAAATTTCCCGCCGCCGCGTCCGGTCGCCGGCCACAAAGGTTCGTTCGGGCATGTCGTGGCGGTCGCAGGCAGTTTTGGATTTCACGGCGCGTCGGTTTTGGTCGCGCGCGGGGCGCAACGCGCGCAGCCCGGCCTCGTCACGCTGTTCACGCAGAAAAATATTTATCTGGTCGTCGCGTCGCAATTGCAGGCGGTGATGGTCGGCGTTTGGTCGGCAAAAATAAAATTGCCGAAAACGACGAGCGCGATTTTGATCGGGCCGGGACTGGCCGCGCCGGAAATTGCCGGAAAAATGAAACCGTTCACGCAAAAACTCTGGCGCGATTCGGAGTTGCCGATGGTCGCGGACGCGAGCGCGCTCGGCTGGCTGCCGCCGGGAAAATTTTCCGCGAACGCCATTCGCGTCGTCACGCCGCATCCGGGCGAGGCGGCGCGTTTGCTGAACACGACGGCGCAAAAAGTGCAAGCGAATCGCTCGGCATCATTGCGCGAAATCTCAAAGCGACTCGGCAATTGCTGGGTCGTGTTAAAGGGAAATCAAACGCTCGTCGGCCGGAGCGTTGGAGAAATTTTTGTGAATCCGTCGGGCAATCCGCATTTGGCGCAAGGCGGCAGCGGCGATTTGCTTGGCGGATTCATCGCGGGACTGCTGGCGCAACCGGTGTTGCAAACCGACGCTGGCAAGACGATTCGTTACGCGGTTTGGCAGCACGGCGCGGCGGCGGACCAATTGCAGGCGTCGCGCGCGAACTGGGGCGTGGAAGATTTGGCGGATGAAATTGGCGACGCACGTTAATTTTTGTAAGGGCGCTTACAGAGCGCCGCTACAGGTTAAATTTAAAAATGAGTCGCCATTGAATTTGCTTTCACGACGCGCTGGCTTCTGTTAAAAAATTTTCGTGCGCAAATTTATTTTAACAATTTTTGGTCTCTGGCTTTGCGGGCAGCTTCTGGCCGCCCGCGCCGACACGTTCGCGCTGGCCGACGGCACGTCGCTGACCGGCGACACCGTGCGGTTCGACGACAATGGCATGATGTTCCGTCTGGCGGACGACAGTTACACGAATGTGCTGTGGACGAAATTTTCGCAGGACGCGCTGAAGCAGCTTGCCAGCAATCCCAAAGTCCAGCCGCTCGTTGAGCCGTTCATCGAACCGCAGGCGTCGGATCTGCCGCCGAAACCGGAAATCAAAATTTCGGACGTGACGCGATTGGAGTTGCCGGCGAAACAATCTTTGCTCGGCGCGTTGTTTTCGTCGTCGGTCGGCATTTTCATCATCCTGCTGATTTATGCGGCGAATCTTTACGCGGGTTTTGAAGTTGCGATTTGTCGCGGACGGCCGATTCCATTGGTGGTGGGTGTGTCGGCGGTGCTGCCGATCTTGGGGCCGATTCTTTTTCTTTCGTTGCCTGTGCCGGTCCAAGCTGCGCCCCTCGATGAAATCCCCGCCGACATGCTGCCTTTCATCCCCGGTGCGACGGAAACGGCAGAGGCGCCGGCGCCCGACGCGGGCGGATTGCACATCGCCCACGCGGTCGAAAACGCGGCGCGCGATCGGGCGAAGACGCAGGTTTTTCAGCGCGGACAATTCACGTTCAACCGCCGGTTTTTGGAGACGAAATTTTCCGGATTCTTCGGCGTCGCCCGGCGCGCGGGGGAAAAGGATTTGGTGCTCAAGGTGAAAACGACGCGCGGCGAATTTGTGGTTCAACGCATCACGCGTATTGCTTCGAATGAAATGCACATTGAAACGACGGTCGGCGGCGCGGTCCAGGAAGTCATGGTGCCGTTCGCCGAAATTCAGGAAATCAAACTCAAACCGAAGGACGCTTGAAATACCGCACGATACTCATGTTCGGCGCGCCCGGTTCGGGCAAGGGCACGCACGGAAAAATCCTCGGCGCGATTCCGGGCTTCATTCATTGCAGTTGCGGCGAAGTGTTCCGCAACTTGAGTCCCGAGACGCCGCTGGGAAAAATTTTCGTCGAATACTCCAGCCGCGGCGAACTGGTGCCCGACGCGCCCACGATCGAGTTGTGGCAGCGTTACGCGCACGGTCTCACGGCCAGCGGACGTTTTCATCCCAAACACGACACGCTCGTGCTGGATGGCATTCCGCGCAGTGTTCATCAGGCGGAAATGCTCCGCGATTTTGTCGAGGTCGTCGCCGTGTTCTACATGTGCAGCGGCAATTTTGAAAACCTCGTCGCGCGGATGCAGCGGCGCGCGCTCAAGGACAACCGGCTGGACGACGCGAACATCGAAGTCATCCGCGCTCGCCTGAAAACCTACGAAAAGGAAACCAAGCCGGTGCTGAATTTTTACGGCAAACAGATCGTCCATCGCATCAACACCGACGGCACGCCGTCGCAGACCTTCTCCAAAATCCTCCGCCACGTCGTCAAACTTAAAAATTTGTAACAGCCGACGCGGATCCGCTCCATTCTTTTGAAATGAGCCGGATGACTTCGGCCGCCACGATGAAAGAATTGAAAATCATTTTCATGGGCACGGCGGAATTGTCCTGCGCGAGTCTGGAAAAACTGGCGCGCGACGAACATTTTTCCGTCATTGCCGTCGTCACACAGCCGGACAAACCGAAGGGCCGCGAGCTTCAACTCCAGCCGTCGCCCGTAAAAATCCTGGCGCAGAAATTGAATCTGCCGTTGCTGCAGCCGCGCCGCGCGCGCGACGAACAATTTATCACCGAATTGCGCGAACTGAAGCCGGATTTGATCGTGGTCGCCGCTTACGGACAAATTTTGCCGCAAACCATTTTGGATCTGCCAAAATTTGGCTGTCTCAACGTTCACACGTCGCTGCTGCCCAAATACCGCGGCGCGGCGCCGATCCAGCGGGCGATCGCCGAGGGCGAAACTGAAACCGGCGTGACGATCATGAAAATGGACGCCGGCCTCGACACGGGCCCGATTTTATCCGCACGCCGCACGCCGGTCCTGCTGGCGGATGATTCGCAAATTCTGCAGGACCGGCTCGCGCGACTCGGCGCGGAATTGCTCGTCGAAACAATTTGCGATCATGTCGCCGGGAAAATTTCCCCGCAGCCGCAGCCCGCCGAAGGCGCGAGCTACGCGGCAAAAATGAAAAAGGAAGATGGGCAGATTGACTGGAATAAATCCGCATTGGAGATTTGGAATCGTTTGCGCGCGTTCACGCCCTGGCCGGGGGCGTTCACCTTTTTGCCCGCGCCGCCCAAACCGCACTTGTTGAAAATCTGGAAGGCGGAAGTCGTCGAAAAATCCGGCGCGGCCGGAGTCATTCGGTCATGGCTGGCGGATGCGACGC
>CAXUBD010000042.1:10174-14528 GCA_964249225.1 uncultured Verrucomicrobiota bacterium
TCCAACGACCAGTACGTTGATGTGCGGCGCTATGGTGTGCGCGCCGACGGCGTCACTGACGACACGCTGGCGTGGCAGACGGCCATCGACAGCAACTATGGATACCTGCTGCAGGCGCCTGGCGGCGGATCAATTTCTCGCGGGTTTTCCGCTCAAGGCAGGGGCGACTTTTGTCTAAAAGATATTGCCGCATCGCGCAATCCGGTCGCGCAGGGCAAACATGAGCATTTCATCGTGAAAGGCGCGGAAGGGCCGCGCGCTTTCAATTTTTCAAAGTGTGCCGGATGTCCTGCGCCTCGTAGAGATAGACGACTTCCTCGGCGATGTTCTTGGCGTGGTCGGCGATGCGTTCGAGGCTCTTGCTGGCGACAATCCAGTTCAGGCAGCGGGCAATCGTGTCGGGATTTTCCATCATGTATTGAGCGAGTTGCTGGTGGAGGTGTTTGTTGAGAGCGTCCACTTCCTTCTCGCGCGGGATGATGGAGCGGCCGGCGGCGGAATCGCGCTGCACGAACGAGTCCAGCGCATCCTTCACCATTGAAAGCGCCAGGGCGGCCATGTGCGGAAGGTCGAGGCTGATCTTGACCGGTGGTTCCTGTGCGAGGTCGCGCGCGCGCTTGGCGATCTTCGTGGCCTCGTCGCCGATGCGTTCGAGGTTCTGGGAAATTTTCATGGCGACGGTGACGAGCCGCAGGTTGGTCGCCAGCGGCGCCTTGGTCAAAAGCTGGATGGCCATGTCGTCAATTTCAATCTCGAACCGGTCAATCACGTCGTCGTCCGCCTTCACGCGCAACGCGAGGGCGAGGTCGCGCTGCATGAGGGATTGGACGGATTCATTCACGGCGGCTTCGGCGCGGCTCGCCATCAGCAAAAGTTTCTGGCGCAGCGCTTCGAGTCCGGTTTCAAAAAGGTTTTCCATAAATTTCTGGTGAAAAAATTAGCTCAACCGAACCGGCCTGTCACATAATCTTCGGTCTGTTTTTTGGCCGGGCTGGTGAAAATTTTTGCCGTCACGCCGAACTCGACCAGCTCGCCCAGATAAAAAAACGCCGTGAAATCCGAGACGCGCGTGGCTTGCT
Source organism: uncultured Verrucomicrobiota bacterium (assembly GCA_964249225.1). Taxonomy (GTDB): domain Bacteria; phylum Verrucomicrobiota; class Verrucomicrobiia; order Limisphaerales; family UBA11358; genus UBA11358. The sequence continues at coordinate 11,254 of CAXUBD010000042.1, forward strand.
GCATGTTGTGCGTGACGATGACGATGGTGTAATCTTTTTTCAATTCTAGGATCAACTCCTCGATTTTTTGCGTCGCCAGCGGGTCCAGCGCGGAGGCCGGTTCATCCATCAGCAACACTTCCGGCTGCACCGCGAGCGCGCGCGCGATGCACAGCCGCTGTTGCTGGCCGCCGGACAGACTGATGGCCGGCGCGTGCAGACGGTCTTTGACTTCCGCCCACAACGCGCTCATGCGCAAGGATTGCTCGGTGCGTTCGGCCAGGATTTTTTTGTCGCGCACGCCGTTCAATCGCAAACCGACGGTGACATTTTCGGCGATAGACATGGTCGGAAACGGGTTCGATTTCTGGAAAACCATCCCGACGCGGCGGCGCACGATCACCGGCTCGATGTTGCGCGCGTAGATGTCGTCACCGAACAGGCGGATTTCGCCGGTCATCCGCGCTTCGGGCACAAGCTCGTGCATCCGGTTGAGCGCGCGGAGAAAAGTGGACTTGCCGCAGCCGCTCGGCCCGATGATGGCGGTGACGGCATGCGTCGCGATGTCGAGCGAAACGTCCTTGAGCACTTTGTTCGCGCCGAAAAACACCGCCAGATTGCGGACCGTCAGCGCCGTGTTTGGATTGTTGGTAGCGATGGACATGAAAATTTTTCAGGCTTTGGATCGGAAACGGTCGCGGGTCAAAAAGCGCACGCCGATGTTGATGAACAACACGAGCAAGAGCAGCACGAGCGCGCCGGCCCATGCCTGCCGGTGCCAGTCGTCATAAGGCGAAATGGCGTAATTGAAGATCAGCAACGGTATGGTGTCGATCGGTTCGGTCAACCGGTGCGCCCATCCAAGGTTGCCAAAGGCGGTGAAGAGCAGCGGCGCCGTCTCGCCCGCGATGCGCGCGAGCGCGAGCAAAACGCCGGTGACGATTCCCTTCAACGCCGTGCGCACGACGATTTGCACGATGGTTTTCCATTTTGAAATCCCCAGTGCGAGCGCGGCTTCGCGATAGCCGCCGGGCACGAGCTGCAACACTTCCTCCGTCGTGCGCATGACCAGTGGAATCATCATCAACCCGAGCACCACGCCGCCCGCGAGCGCGGAAAATCCGTGCATCGGCATCACGATCAAACCATAGACAACGATGCCCCAGGTGATGGACGGCACGCCGTTGATGATGTCCGCAGTGAAACGAATCCACCAGTTGAACCGCGTGCCGCCATATTCGGACAGATAAACGCCGCCGAGCACGCCGACGGGTACGCCGATGATCACGGCATGCGCGAGCAAAATAAATGTGCCGACAGTGGCGTTGGCCATGCCGCCGCCGAGTTCGCCGACGGGCTTGGGCAAGTGCGTGAAGAATGCCAGATTGAGCGAACTGAAACCAAACCGGACGAGATGGTAATATACCAGCAGCAGCGGCGTGACGACGAGAATCGCGCACGCGAACGCGACGACTTGCATCAGAACATTCTTGAACTTGCGCCAGTTGTGGTTCGGTGCGGTCATTTCCAACTCGTTAAATCATTGAATTGTTGAATCGTGATCGGTTTTGCATCGCGCGAGTGCTGCGATTCGACGATGTAACAACGCGACGATTTCATCTCATCAATGCTGCGGTTTCACGGACGGCCCGGCGAACGTTTTCAAAAGCAGTTGCGCGATGATGTTGACAATCACGGTCACAGCGAGCAGCACGAGGCCAAGTTCAAACAATGCGCTCAAATACGTGTTGCCGGTGGCCTCGGTGAATTCATTGGCGATGACGCTGGCGAGCGTGTAACCGGGCGCAAAAAGCGAGGGGACGATCTGCGGCGTGTTGCCGATGACCATCGTGACGGCCATCGTTTCGCCGAGCGCGCGGCCAAGGCCGAGAATCACCGCGCCGAACAAACCTTTTTTCGCGTAGCTCAAAACGGCGATGCGCGTGACTTCCCAGCGCGTCGCGCCGAGCGCGTAGGCGGCCTCGCGTTGCAGGCCGGGAACGGAGCGCAAAATTTCGCGCGAGACGGAGGTGATGATGGGAATGATCATGATGGCGACGATGATGCCGCCCGCCAGCATGCTCGATCCTAAAATCGGGCCTTTGAACAACGGCAGGAAACCAAACCATTTTTGCAGCCACGGAAAAACGGTGGCGCTTAAAAAAGGAATCATCACAAAAATTCCCCACAAGCCGAGGATGACGCTGGGCACGGCGGCGAGGAGTTCGATGAAGGTGATGAGCGGCTGGCGCAGCCAGAGCGGGGCGAGTTCGGTGATGTAAACGGCGGTGGCGATGCTGATGGGCACGGCAATGACAAGCGCGATGGCGGACGAAACGAGCGTGCCAAAGATAAAGGGCACCGCGCCGAAAACTTCGTTGACCGGATCCCAGTCGTTCGTGACCAAAAAGTGCCAGCCGAATTTGTGAAGCGCGAGTTTTGAGCCGCTGCCCAGTTCATAGCCGATGAGCACGATCAAAACGAAAATGGACATCGCCATGTACAGCGTCAGCCATTTGAAGGCGCGGTCGCCCCATTGCGAGGCGGCGTTCGCTTCCATCGTTTCAACTGTTGTCACCTTGCCGTTCATAAATTTTTGCCGAAGAAAATCAAATGGACGAAGAGCGGGAGGAATTCGCTCTTCGTCCGGCTCGCGCCATGAAAATATCGGGCGGCGGAGCGAAGTCAGTATTTAATTGTGTCCAGCACCTTCAGTTCGCGCTGCACGACTTCGTCCGGCAGCGGCGCATAATCCAGCGTGGCCGAAATTTTCTGGCCGTCGGTGATCGCCCATTTCAGGAACGCGACCACCTTTTTGCCGGCTTCGGCTTTCTTCTGCTTTTGATAGATGATCACCCAGCTGGCGCCGGCGATCGGATAGGCCTGGTCGCCCGGCGCGTTGACGATGGAGAAACGGAAATCGTCGGGAATTTTTGCCGTGGCCATCGCCGCGCTGACGCTATCGAGGGTCGGGTCAACGAAATTGCCCGCTGCATTTTTCAACGTGGCATAGGTCATTTGGTTTTGTTTGGCGTACGCCAGTTCGACATAGCCGATCGCACCCGCCAATTGCTTGACCTGTCCGGCCACGCCTTCGTTGCCTTTGGCGCCGATGCCGACGGCTGCGGGCCATTTCACCGAAGTGCCTTTGCCAGACGTATCCGCCCACACCGGATTCACGCTGCTCAAATAATCCGTGAAGATGAACGTCGTGCCGCTGCCGTCCGAACGATGGACCACCACAATCCCCAAATCAGGCAGGGAAACGCCCGGGTTGAGCGCGATGATTTTTGGAT
>CAXUBD010000043.1:0-2731 GCA_964249225.1 uncultured Verrucomicrobiota bacterium
ACGCTGGCGATGGAGCCGATGGTGAATGCCGGGCAGGCCAACGGAAAAATACTGAAAGATGGCTGGACAGTGGTCACGCAAGATGGTTCATTATCTGCCCATTTTGAGCATACGGTTTTGATTACGGAAGGTGAACCGGAGATTTTGACATGCCTGGAAACGAAGCCTTCCAAGTTGAAGGCCGCGTGATCGAGGCGCTGCCGAACGGCACGTTTCGCGCGGAATTGAAAAACGGACACCGCTTGATGGCGTTCGTGACGGGCAAAGGGAAGAAAAATTTTGCCGGATTGCAGTCCGGCGACACAGTGAAATTGCAATTGACGCCCTACGATTTGTCCGTGGGGCGGATTTTGGTTGAAACAAAAACGATTTAGAAAATGAAAGTTCGCGCGTCAGTTAAAAAATTGTGTGAGCATTGCAAGGTCGTGAAACGCAAAGGCGTCATTCGCGTCATCTGCTCCAACAAACGGCACAAACAACGGCAAGGTTGAAATAAATTTATGGCACGCATCATCGGAGTAGAAGTTCCGCCGAACAAGCGCATTGACATCGCGCTGCGGTATATTTACGGCATCGGCCCGGTCAACGCGCTGGAGATTCTCGAGCGCGCGAACATTGATCGCGCCACGCGCGCGAAGGATTTGACCGAGCAGCAGCTTTCCCAGATCGTCCACGCGATTCAGGAAGGCAAATACGTCATCGAAGGCGAGCTGCGCCGCGAGATCGGCATGAATTTAAAACGGCTGCAAGGCATCAAATGCTATCGCGGCGTCCGGCATATGCGCGGCTTGCCCGTGCGCGGCCAGCGCACGCAGACGAATGCCCGCACGCGCAAAGGCCCGCGCAAGACCGTCGGCGTGCAGCGCAATCCCAACGCCAAAGCCGGCATCACGTAAAATTTGAATTGTTATTATGGCTGAAGAAATAAAAAAGAAATCCGCTCCGAAAAAAGAAGCGAAGCCGGAAGCAACCGCAGGCGAAGAAAAGCCGGCGAAAAAAGTTGCGGCTGAAGTCGCAGTCGTGGAAACGAAGCCCGGCGAAGCGCCTGTGGTCGTCGCGCCGACGGCGGCGGAACTTTTGGGCGAGGACGTCAACGCGAAAAAGGTCATCAAGGCCAAACACGCGAAAAATGTTTTTACGGGAATCGCGAACATTCTGGCCACGTTCAACAACACGCAAGTCAGCATCACCGACGCGCAGGGCAATTTGATCGGCTGGTCGAGTGCTGGTCGGGTGGGTTTCAAAGGCTCGCGCAAAAGCACCGCTTACGCCGCGCAGCAGGTCGCGCAGGACGCCGCGCGCCAGGCGATGGCGCACGGAATGAAAGAAGTTGAAATCCGCGTCAAAGGTCCCGGTTCGGGCCGTGAATCTGCGATCCGCGCGTTGCAAGCCATCGGCTTGGAAATTTCTTCGATCAAGGACGTGACGCCCGTTCCGCACAACGGCTGCCGCCCGCGCAAAAAACGTCGCGTGTAAAAAATCGCAAATCTAAAATCGCAAATCATAAATTTTTATGGCTCGTTATACAGGTCCCCGCGTTCGCATCAGCCGCCGTTTCGGAATTCCGATTTTCGGCCCGACGAAATATCTTGAGCGCCGCAATTACGGTCCGGGCGTTCACGGCCCGAAGTCGCGCCGCAAGACCACCGACTACGGCCTGGGTTTGATCGAGAAGCAAAAATTCCGTTACTACTACGGTTTGATGGAAAAGCAGTTTCGCGGCGTCTATGAAAAGGCGTTGCGCCGTCGCGGCGTCACCGGCGAGCAGATGCTCCAGATTTTGGAGACGCGCCTGGACAACGTCGTTTTTCATCTCGGATTTGCGAACACCCGCGCCGCCGCGCGCCAGATGGTTTCGCACGGCCACATCACCGTCAAAGGCCGCAAGGTCAACATCCCGTCGTATGCCCTGAAAGTGAACGACGTGATCGAAGTCAAAAACAACAGCGTGTCGCGCCAGCTTGCGACGAAGAACATGGAAACGTCCACGAGCCGCGCGGTGCCGGACTGGTTGTCGTTGAGCAAGGAAGAATTTAAAGGCTCGGTCATGCGCATTCCGACGCGCGACGAAATCCAGCCGATTGCCAACGAGCAGACGGTCGTCGAATTTTATTCCCGCTGAACAGTAAACATTATTAAAACAATTATACGGATTCCTTCGATTGCGGGAATAAATCGTCGAAGGAATCAGATTAAAATTGTTGAAAGGAAAATATGCCAGTTCGTTTAGGACGTTTCGAAATGCCCAAGCGGTTGCAGAAGGAAGAATCCACTGCGACGCCCACCTACGCCAAATTTGTCGCCGACCCGTTTGAAACCGGTTACGGCCACACCATCGGCAACTCGCTCCGCCGCGTGCTGCTTTCATCGCTCGAAGGCGCGGCCATCACGTCGCTCAAAGTTGACGGCGCGATGCACGAATTCGCCACCATCGAAGGCGTCGCCGAGGACGTGACGGATATCGTTTTGAATCTGAAGAAAGTTAAATTCAAAGCGCACACGCGCGATGAACAGACACTTTTGGTCTCGGTCAACAAGGAAGGCGAAGTGACCGCCGCCGACATCCAGGTCAACCAGAACATCGAACTGGTCAATCCCGACCAGCTCATCTGCACGCTCGACAAAAAGAAAAAGTTCGAGATGGAACTGACTGTGAAAGTCGGACGTGGATTTTGTCCGAGCGACGAAAACAAAAAACCCGGCCAGGCGATTGGCGTGGTCGCCATTGACT
>CAXUBD010000043.1:2741-7838 GCA_964249225.1 uncultured Verrucomicrobiota bacterium
GCACGAGTGAGTAGAAGTTGTAATAGAAGCCCTGATCGGCCGGCGTGAGCCAGAATCCGCCCGTGCCGTACAGGTGGTTGCGGTTGGAAACGACCAGCACTTCGCGGCCGTCGCGGCTCCAGCCCGGACTGATCTCGTGAGCGTAGGCACTGTAGTAGTAGCGCGGCAGCGGGCTGCGATTCTCGCCGGTGACGCGCGTGCGTTATGCGGTTGAAGCCGCGCGCGTCGGCAACCGCACGGATTACGACCGTTTGGTTTTGGAGATTTGGACCGATGGCCGCTTGACGCCCGATGACGCGCTCACGCAGTCATCCGCGATTCTGGCGCATCATCTCGACGTGTTCGTCGGTTACGACAAGAACGCCGTTGAATTCGAGGAAGCCGCCGACAAGCAGGACGACGAGAAGATGAAGATGAAGAAACTTCTCAATATGAGCGTCAACGAAATCGAGTTGAGCGTCCGCGCGGCGAATTGCTTGAACAACGCCAACATCACCAGCGTCGGCCAGCTGGCGATGAAGTCCGAGCAGGAAATGCTCAAGTATCGCAACTTCGGCAAAAAATCGCTGAACGAGATCAAGGACAAGTTGACGGCGCTCGGTCTGGCGCTCGGCATGAATTTCGAACCCGGCCTGCTCGAAGCGCCGAAAGAAGAAGCCAAAGTAGAGTAAGGAAAGTTTTATGCGTCATTTAAAGCGAACGGCCAAACTGGGCCGCACCTCCGAGCATCGCAACGCGATGCTGGCGAATCTCGTTTGCAGCCTCATCCTGCACAAGCGCGTGACGACGACATTGGCGAAGGCCAAGGCCGCGCGTTCCGTCGCGGAAAAAATGGTCACGCTCGGCAAAAGCGGCACCATTCACGACCGCCGCCTAGCGGTGGCGCGGCTGCACCAGGAAGACGCGGCGAAAACCTTGTTCAAGGAAATCGCGCCCGCGTTCAAGGAACGCAATGGCGGCTACACGCGCATCATCCGGTTGAACCAGCGCAACGGCGACGCCGCCCAGCGCGCGATCATCGAATGGGTGGATTTCACGGCGGAAGCCCCGGCGGCAGCGGAAGCGGCTCCGGCGGAAACCGCCAAGACCGAAGAAAAGAAATTCTGAAATTATTTTTTTGATTCAAAGCCCGCTCAAACGAGCGGGCTTTTTGTTTTCAAGCTTGTGTGGCAGAGCGCGGCCTGTGCATCCGGCGACTTCGCCGGACGGAATGGAAAAGGTTAACATTCTATGTTTACGGCCTGGTTGCACTCGCAGCACAGGCAAACGTTGATTTTCGGAAAATCCGAATGCGATCGCGTGCCTCAATAAATCCGCGCCGATTCGCCCGCGATGCCATTGGCGTGTCTGACAAAATGCGCCTTGATTTCCGCCGGATCCAGACTCCAGCGCGCGGCGAGCGCCGGGACTTTTTCAAAATTATTTTCCGCGTCGCCGGGCGTCGCAGAAATTTCGCCGTAACGAAAACATTTCACGCCCAGCTCGATCTCCGGCAGCGTCTCGACGCCTTGGCTCCAAGACGTTTCGCCCGTCCACGCATACGCGCGCGTCACGCAACCCTCGTCCATGCGCGCCCAGGCGTGATGATGCAAAACCCGGTCCGCGTAAAAAAATTGCACATGGCCGAGCTTGCGGCTCATCGCCGTCAAAAATAGAAAACACGCGTCCACATCGTCGGTCGGATTCGGCAGGCCAAGGCCGGTGACGATCACCCAGCCGTTGACGCGCGGGCTGATGAAAAATTCGTGGCTGCCCGTCATGCCTTCCGACCATGAACACGGCGCGGAGCGGTTCAATCCCAGCGCGGCCTTGACCGCCTCCGGACTTACCGAGCGGATGGCGAGCCAGTGGGCCGGACGGTGTGGAAAAGCGTTTTGAAAAAAAAACGGACGGATGATCTGGCCGGTGGATTGTTCGAGTCGGCGGGCGCGGCGGTTCAGCGCGAGCAGCCACGCGAGGATGACGAAGCCCAGGCCCAGCGCCACGCCGTTCAGCGCGAGCCATATCAGCGGATTGATTTCCGCATTAGTCATGGGATGAATTTACGTCAGCAACGCGCAGGTTCAATAAAAATCTGTGGCGGCAGTCTGGGATGCCGAAACGAAAAATGAAATCGAACAAACGACGCTCACCGAGCGCCGCTACAATTTAATTGCAGCCATTCAAGATATTTTTCACTGCCCGCGCTCAAGGACAAAACCAAAAACTCCGGCGTGTCGTAAGGATGTCTGGCGACAATCAGTTTTTCCAGCGCGGCCAGTTTTGATTTCTGCGTTTTCAAAACCAGCAAAACTTCCGCACTGGATTCGATTTTTCCCTGCCACCAGTAATGCGATTCAACTTTTGGAATCAAATTTGCACAGGCGATCAAACGCGCCTGCAACGCAGCCTTGGCCAGCGCACGCGCCGTTTTCAAATCCGGCGCGGTGATCAGAACAATTGAAAATTTTCCCGCTGATTTCATCCGGCTCTTTCAAAGCTTAACTTGTTTTCCGGTTTGCGCGGACTTGTGCGCGGCATCCAGAATTTCCACCACAATCAGATTCACCTCAAGCGACGCAAGACCGGTCGGTTTGATTTCTTTTCGCACGACGGCGGCAAGATAAGAAAGTTGATCCGCATTTACGCCGGTGATTGACGGCGGGGTGGTTTCCCTTTCATTCGGCATTTTCGCGGTTCGCACCCGCAATAAATTGGGCTGCGGCACCAGCACATAACCGGTCTGTCCGTAAATCTCCATGTCTTTGCGTTCGAACGGCCAGTTCCACGAAGGCTCAAGAATCGCTTCGGCATTGGGATACTTCAACACAATCGTCGCGTCATCCTCAACCTTCGGATAAACGTCCGGCTTGATATGGCGCGCGACGGCAAAAACGGAAATGGGTTTTTGCCCGTCCATGAGCCACGTCGCCAAATCCGCGCCGTAACAGCCAAAATCATTGATTGCGCCGCCGCCGTTGAGAATGGGATCGGTCAGCCACGCGAGAAAATTGGTCGAGCAGCCGATTTCCTTCGGCCCGCGATGACCGTCGCGGACGAGTATTCGGCGGATGTCGCCGATTTGATGTTCATCGTGAACCATTGTGTAGGCGGCCTGATTTCCGGGATACCAGCTCGTTTCGTAATTCACGATCAACTGGATTCCGCTTTTTTTCACGGCGGCTTCGATTGCGCGCGCCTGTTTCATGTTCGTCGCCAGCGGTTTCTCCATCATCACGTCCACGCCATGCGCGGCGCACATTTTCACGACGCGCTCATGATCGAACGTGGAAGTGAATATCGTCACGGCTTGGACGTTTGTTTTAGCAAAAAGCGCTTCGAGACTTGGATAAAACAGGCTTGGATCAAGATGAAACCGTCTGGAATAACGCGTGATCAAATTCTGGTTAGTTTCCACAATGCCGACCAATTGCACATCCGTCCGCCCGGCGAGGTGCGGAAAAAATCCCAGCGCGTGATCGTGTTCCAGACCAACCATCGCGATGCACACCGGCGGTTTTGTGTCCTCTGCATTTACGAGACTGGTTGGAAATAAAAGTCCGATGCAGACACAAATAAGTAATTTCATGAGCTTGGTGGTGACATTGCTAATTCGTTTTATTTCACTACCGATTTCTGTTTTAGTCAAGCCATGGACGCCGCTTTGCCGCCGCTTACTGCAAGTACGCTTTACCTCGTCGCCACGCCGATTGGCAACCTCGAGGACATCACGCTCCGCGCGCTCCGCGTCCTGCGCGAGTGCGACGTCGTTGCCGCCGAGGATACGCGGCATTCCGGGCAATTGCTCAAACATTTTGGCATCAGCAAACCGCTCCTGAGCTATTTTCAATTTAACGAGGCGCGGCGCAGCGAGGAAATCATCGAGCGGCTCCGGCGCGGCGAAAAAGTAGCGCTGGTCACGGACGCCGGCAGTCCGGGCATCAGCGATCCAGGCGAACGCGTCGTCAAGGCGGCGATTGCGGCGGGCTTTCGCGTCGAAGCAATTCCCGGCGCGTGCGCGCTGATCGCCGGACTCACGGCGAGCGGATTGCCGACGGATGAATTTCATTTCGTCGGTTTCCTGCCGCACAAATCCGGCCAGCGGAAAAATAAATTGGAATCGCTCAAACCAATTGTCGGCACTTTAGTTTTCTACGAATCGCCGTATCGCATTGAAAAAATTTTGGGCGAGCTCAATGAAATTTTTCCCGAAAGCGAAGTTGTCTTTGCGCGTGAGTTGACAAAAAAGTTCGAGGAATTTCTGCGCGGCAAACCGGCGGCGCTCCTGGAGATCGCGCAGAAGCGAAGTCTGAAAGGCGAGTTTGTGGTGATGGTGGCGCCATCGGCGTAGCACAGGCATCGCGCCTGTTCTGCGTTGCGCGGCCTGCACGCGAAATAGATTTTGAAATCAATCCGTTTTCCCGCCAAAGTTCACACATGAAATTCACCGCGTTTTTCTTTTGCCTGCTGGTCGCATTCGTCGTGTCGGCGGCGGATACTAATTCGATTTATCATCGCGGCTGGATTGACCTGGATAAAAACGGCAGAAAAGAAATTTACGAAGACCCGGCGCGTCCGGTCGCCAATCGCGTGGAAAATTTGCTGAAGCGGATGACGCTCGATGAAGAGATCGGGCAGCTCTGGCAATTGCCGATGCAAAAGGATTTGGACCCACCGCTCGCCGGCCAGTTGAAGCGCGGCGAAATCAGTTCGTTTCTCGACGGCTCGGCCTTGATTGAATCACCGGTGATGCGCAATAAATTGCAGCACATCGCCGTCGAGCAAAGCCGGCTCGGCATCCCGCTGATTTTCGGACACGATTCGATCCACGGCTTCCGCACGGTTTTCCCGATTCCGCTCGGGCAGGCGTGCGCTTTCGAGCCTGAATTATTTGAGCGGACGCTGTCGATTTCCGCGCGGGAATCGGGGGCGGCGGGCATTGACTGTGCATTCGCGCCGATGGTGGACCTCGCGCGCGATCCGCGCTGGGGCCGCATCGCGGAAGGTTTTGGCGAAGATCCATGGCTCGGCGCGCTGGACGCGGCGGCAAGCGTGCGCGGTTTTCAGGGAACCAATTGTGCGGACACCAACCGCGTCATCGCTTGCCTCAAACATTTT
>CAXUBD010000043.1:7880-9291 GCA_964249225.1 uncultured Verrucomicrobiota bacterium
CGATTACAACACGACGGAAATCTCCGACTTCACGCTGCGCAATTTTTATCTGCCGCAGTTCAAAGCCGGCGTGGACGCGGGCGCGCTCACGGTGATGAGCGCGTTCAACGAGCTTTCCGGTTTTCCCGCGAGCGCGAACCGACATACGCTCACGGAAATTCTCCGCGACGATTGGAATTTTCCCGGCTTCGTCATCAGCGACTATAACGCGGTGGGCGAACTCATCCCGCACGGCGTGGCGGCGGACAATGCCAGCGCCGCGCGGCTCGCGCTCACGGCGGGCGTGGACATTGAAATGACTTCGACGACGTATCGCGACACGTTGAAGCAGCAGATCGAGCAAGGCAAAATCCCCAAAAAAATTCTGGATGAAGCCGTGCGCCGCGTGTTGACGGTGAAGTTTGAAAAAGGTCTCTTCGACCGTCCGTTCACGGACGCGAACAATTACAAAACAGCTTTTCTTCAGGACGACGCGCTGGATCTGGCGCGCGAGGCCGCTGCGAAATCCTGCGTGCTGCTGAAAAATCTCAACGGCACGCTGCCGCTTTCGCCCCATGTGGAAAAGCTCGCGCTCATCGGTCCGTTCGCCGAGGACGTCGAGGAACTGGCCGGGCCGTGGCCTTCGCGCGCGCACGCGCACGACATTCTTTCGCTGGCGGACGGTGTGCGGACGAAATTGCCGTTCGATTTTCAACTCGTTGTCGCGCGCGGCTGCTCGATCATTGAGACCAACAGCGGAAAATTCCGCCGGCACCTCGAAGATTTTTCGCTCATCAAAGAACGTCCGACCGGCTCAAATGAAATCGCCCAAGCCGTCGCCGCGGCGAAGTCCGCCGACAAAATCATTTTGACGCTGGGCGAGCCGCGCGATTGGAGCGGCGAAGATGGCAGCCGCAGCGATCTGGGTCTGCCCGGACGTCAGATGGAACTTTTTAACGCCATCGTCGCGACGGGCAAACCGGTGATCGTCGTTTTGTTCAACGGACGGCCGCTGGCGATTCCGCAAATCCAGGAAAAATCGGCGGCAATTTTGGAAACGTGGTTCCCCGGCATCCAAGGCGGCAACGGCGTGGCGGACGTTTTGTTTGGCGACGTTGATCCGGCGGGGCGGCTGACCACGACCTTTCCGAACAGCGTCGGGCAGGTGCCGATTTATTACAATCATCTCAACACCGGACGCCCCGGCATCGGCGAATACAAGGGCAATTACTCGGACGGTCCGAACTATCCGCTCTATCCGTTTGGTTACGGACTGGCTTACACGAAATTTGAATACAGAAAAATCCAGCTCGCCGCGCCGACGATGAAACTTGGCGGAACTTTCACTGCTCATGTGCAAATCAAAAATGTTGGCGAGCGCGCCGGAACGGAAGTCGCGGCCGAAGTACGGGCCGACCGCTTTCGTCAGGAC
>CAXUBD010000043.1:9301-14336 GCA_964249225.1 uncultured Verrucomicrobiota bacterium
AACGGAAGTCGCGCAGCTTTATCTTCGCGATGTCGCGGCGTCCGCCGGGCCGTGGCCGGTGCGCGAGTTGAAAGGTTTTCAAAAAATTCTTTTGCAGCCGGGCGAATCACGCGACGTGACGTTCACGATTTCTGAAAAGGAACTTGGCTACTACGACGCGAAAGGAAACTGGCTGGTCGAGCCGGGAAAATTCCAACTGTGGATCGCCAAAGATTCCGCTTCTGGCGAGCCGGCGGAGTTTGAGTTGGAAAAATAAAAAGACAGAATTCACAGAATTTACAAAATTAAATTCTGTGAATTCTGTTAATTCTGTCTAAACAAACTTGCCCGGATTCAAGATGCCTTTTGGATCGAGCGCTTTTTTCACGACGCGATGCAGTTCGCGCGCTTCTTTTGAAACGGCCAGCGGCCACCAGCGTTTTTTGGCGAGGCCGATGCCGTGCTCGCCACTGATTGCGCCGCGCCACGCGATGACTTGCGCGAAAAGTTCGTCGAGCGCGGCTTCGCTTCGACGTTTTGCGCCGGGCTGTTTGTCATCCACCATGACGTTGACGTGGATGTTGCCGTCGCCCGCATGGCCGAAGCACGCGATGGGCAGTTTGTGTTTTTTCTGCAAGTGCGCCGCGAACTTAAACAAATCCTCCAGCCGTCCGCGCGGCACGACGATGTCTTCGTTCAACTTCGTCAAGCCGGTGTCGCGCAGGGCAAAAGAAAATTCGCGGCGCATCTGCCAGACGGCTTCGCATTGTTGGTCGCCGAAACCGCGCTCGACGAAATTTGGTTTTTGGCGGCGAATAATTTTTTCGAGTTCGTGGATTTCGCCGGTGACGGACTTTTTTTGTCCATCGAGTTCCACAATCAAATGCGCCTTGCAGCCGCGCAAGCTTTCGCGCTTCGTGCGTTGGTAAGCGGCGGCGAGCGTGAATTGATCGGCGAGTTCGAGCGCGCACGGCAAAAATCCGGCGGCGAAAATGGATTGCACCGCGCGCGCGGCGCTTTTCATCGAGTCGAACCCGATGGCGAGATTCGCGCGGAACGGCGGCAGCGGAATCAGTTTCAACGTCGCCTCGGTGACGATTCCGAGCAGGCCTTCGGAGCCGACGAAGAGCCGGTGCAGATCAAAACCGGTTTTGTTTTTATGCGTGCGGCTGCCGAGCCGGACGATCGTTCCATCGGCCAAAACCACTTCGAGGCCGAGGATGTAATCGCGCGTGACGCCGTATTTCAGACAGCGCGGGCCGCCGGCATTTGTCGCGATGTTGCCGCCAATGAAATTGTTCGCGCGGCTCGCGGGATCGGGCGGATAAAATAATTTCTGCGCTTCGACGGTTTCCTGAAATGACTTCGTGTTGACGGCGGGCTGGACGATGGCGACAAAATCTTTCGCACTGATTTCCAAAATACGGTTCATGCGTTCGAGCGACAGCACGATGCCGCCGCGAACGGGAACGCAGCCGCCGACGTAACCGTAGCCGCCGCCGCGCGCGGTGACGGGAATTCTGTTTTGATTCGCGAAACGCAAAATCGTGGAAATGGATTTGGCGGAGCGGGGCAGGGCGACGGCGTCGGGTTGATGCGTGGCGAACCATTTGTCGCCGGAATAATTGGCGAGCGCGGCGGATTCAAAAATAATTTCGCCGGGCAGGATTTTTTTGAGCCGCTGGAGAATTTTTATTTCTGCCGGAGTCATTGCGCGGGCGCGTCGAGAAATTCCTTGGCGTCGGCACCTTCCGCCTCGGGCACCTGGACGCGGACGCCGCCGGTGGAAACGGAATAACCTTCCATGCTCAAGGCGGATAATTCGCCGACGACAAACGGATGAAATCCCGCCGCGTCGAGCCGCGAGCGAACAAGTTGCGCTTCAGCGGGACTGAAGGCGGTGAAGACGGTGGCGAAGTCCATGCGATTTGTAATTTTTTATTTGGTGATAAAGGCGGTGTCGGTCTTGACGGCGGCGCTTTTCATTTCGGCGAAGACGATGATGCCCGCGCCGGTCTGCAGCAGGCTCTGGACTTGGGACTCGACTTGCTGGCCGATGTGCGACTGGCCGTTGGTGACGACGACCATCGTGCCGTCGGGCAGGTAGCCGATACCCTGGCCCTTGTCCTTGCCTTCGCGCACGATTTTCAAATTCAGAATTTCGCCGGGCAGCAAAATTATTTTCAGGCATTTGGCGAGTTCGTGCAGGTTGACGCACTGAACTTTTTGCAGCTCGGCGATCTTGGTGAGGTTATAATCGTTGGTGAACAGCTTGGCGTTGAGATTGCGCGCGAGGCGGACGAGTTTGGTGTCCACTTCTTTTTCGTCGGGAAAATCGCCGTCGTGGATGCGGACTTCGATGTTGGCGTTGCGCTGGATGCGGGTAAGCATTTCGAGTCCGCGACGGCCGCGCGAACGTTTGATGGCGTCGGCGGCATCGGCGACGGCCTGAATTTCCTTGAGCACGAAACGGGGCACGACGACGAGGCCTTCGATGAAATGCGCTTCGATCATGTCGGCGATGCGGCCGTCAATGATCACGCTGGTGTCAAGCAGCAGCAGGTTGTCCGGTTTGTTTTGCGGTGAGAAGCGGACGTAAGGAATGATGAGCGAAAAATCCTCTTTGTTGCTGCGCATGGCGAGGATGATGCCGATGTAACCGAAGCTCAAAAACAATCCGAGCCGGATGAGCCAGCGCACATTTTCGTCGGCGTTGACAAACAGGCCCGACTTGTCAATGAGCAGCGCCACGACCATGCCCAGCAACAATCCAAACGTGGTGGCCGAAAAAGCGCGGAGCGAAAAACCTTTTAACATTTCGTCCACGGCGATCATCAATCCGCCGAAGCCGAAACCGATGACGATGCCGATCAACGCGATGTGCTGTTCGCCGACAAATTCGGGGCGCACCTGGCTGACGGCGTAACCGCCCGCCATGCACAGGCCGAGAAATAAAATCCGGATGGCCCAAAGTGGAGTCATGGTTCAATGAATATTTGCCGAGGCGTTCGTGGTCGCCGTTTTGTGCGACCACAAAATACCCCAGAGGCCGTGCCGGTTCAAATTGCTCGTGGTGACGGCGAGATTGTCGACGATGATCTGCACATTGGTTGCGAGTTGTTCGTTTTGCAGGACGGTGCCAGCCAGACCTTTGCCGGAGTGGACGTCATCCAGCAGACTTTTCAAAGTTTCCGTGGAGGCTTTGACATTTTGCACCGCGAGGCTGATGGCAGTGCCGTTGGTCGTCAAAATTCCCTGGGCGGAACCGGCGAGTTGCTTCAATTGTTCGGAGAATAAAACGGCGTTGCTCACGGCGAGACTGACCTGCGAGCCGTTGGTGGCGATGACTCCGTTCAGGTTGTTGAGCGTATTGGTCGCCTGTTCAGTGAACGTGCGCAGGTTGTTCAAGGCGATGGAAAAATTCGTGAGTGTCTGCTCGTTTAAAACCACGCGGCGCAAATCCGTGACCGAATCGTCCAGTTTTTTGGCGGTGTCATCTATGTGATTGATCAAGCCGGATGCGGAGCGGGCGACTTCCTGCAAGTTGAACGGCTCCTGACATTCGACGTCCGCGCCGTTTTCCAACAAGGGCGGCGAGTTGGTGGTTGGAATGACCGAAACATATTGGTCGCCCAGAAAACCGGCCTGTTCGATCACGAAACGCGCGTCGTGGTAAATTTTGAACTTTTTATACACGCTCAATAAAATCGTCACGCTCTTGCTGTCGTCCGCAAGTTGTATGTCCGAAACGCTGCCGACCTCCACGCCTGCGAGCAAAACGCTGGAGCGGAGTTTTAGTCCGCCCACATTGACGGCGTGCAGGCGCAAAGTATAAGCACCCGCAAACAGACTCGTGCCTTTGCTGAACTGGATCAGCAGCACTGCCACCAGCACCAACAGGCCGACTTTTAATTGCAATCGTGATTTATCCATGGCTCAAAAACAGTTTTCCTTCGCGTCGGCGACGCCGTCCACGAATTGCCGCACCACCGGGTCTTTCGACGTGAAAAATTCTTCCGGCGCACCGCTCGCGTAAATTTTTTTGTCGTGCAGCATCAGCACCCGCTGGCCGACGCGCCGCGCCGTCCGCATGTCGTGCGTGACCACGACCGTCGTCACTTTGAAATGGTCGCGCACGCGGATCATCAACTGGTCAATGCTGTCGGACACGATCGGGTCCAGGCCGGTCGTTGGTTCATCATAAAGCACGATCTGCGGTTCGTAAATGATGGCGCGCGCCAAGCCGACGCGTTTTCTCATGCCGCCGGACAATTCCGCCGGATTTTTATTTTCCGTGCCGGGCAAATCCACCACTTCCAGCGTTTTCGCCACGCGCTTGGCGATTTCCGCCTCTGTGAAATCTTCATGCCGACGCAAACCGAACGCCACGTTTTCCGCGACCGTCAGCGAGTCGAACAGCGCCGCGCCTTGGAACACCATGCCGAATTTCCGCCGCACGCGCAGCAACTGGCGCTCGTTCAGCGGCCCGATGTTCTCGCCGTCAATCAGGACTTCGCCTGCATCCGGCTGGATGAGGCCGATGAGATGCTTGAGCAAAACACTTTTGCCGCCGCCGCTGCGCCCGATGATGACGACCGATTCGCCGTTTTCAATCCGAAAGCTCACGCCGTCGAGGACTTTTTGCGTCCCGAAACTTTTTTGCAAATCGCGGACTTCAATCATAATTGCCCGATGATTTTGCCCATCGTCAGCGTCAGGAAAAAATTCGTGATCAAAATCGTGATGGAAGAATATACCACCGCTTCTGTCGTCGCGCGCCCCACACCTTCTGCGCCCAGCCCGCACGTCATGCCCTTGTAACAGCCGATGAGCGCGATGATGCCGCCGTAGATGAATGCCTTGATCAATCCCATTATTACGTCAATGTCGTGCGTGAAGTGCAGCATATTGTCCCACAAATATGTCGGCTCAATGCCGAGAATATGCACGCCGACGAGATAACTGGAGCCGATGCCGATGACAATGGATTCCGCCGTGAGCAACGGCATCACCAGATGCGCCGCGATGATGCGCGGCACGACGAGATAATCCACCG
>CAXUBD010000044.1:0-12533 GCA_964249225.1 uncultured Verrucomicrobiota bacterium
TTGTGTTTCGGCGACCGCAGAAATTTCCTCGACTTCCGGTTCGGTAACTGGCGGTGGCGGCGCGGTGATGAAGACAACTTTTTCTTCCACGGGCGGCGGCTTGGGCGCTTCGATTACGGGCGGAGCCGCGAACTTGGCGGCGATTTCGGGATGGTCGTCGAGCAGGTGTTTCTCCAAGTCCTCGGCGGTGATTTTATCCAGCGAGCTGGACGGAACTTTGGCCGCGGCAATGCCCATGGCCTTGGCCTTGGCGAGAATTTCCTTGTTCTCGAGGCCGAGCTTTTTCGAAATGTCGTAAATCCGAACGGGCATAAATTTTCAAACTCAAATGCGCCGACCAAAATGTGCGAATGGCCTTCATGGCTAAATCGCAGAAACAAATTTTGTTCCGGCCGGCGTCATAAATTCTAACTGTTCACTGGCGTTTCGCCGACCTTCAACGTGCGGCGTCCGCTCTCGGCGTGCGCCGCTTCCAAAATCGCGGCGGCGTTTTCGCCGATCTGCGGGATGTCCGAGATGTCACTCGCTTCCGCCGACAGCAAATCTTCCAGCCGCGTCACGCCGGCGTGCACGAGCGCGTCGGCCTGTTCGCGGGAAATTCCAGGAATCGCCGCGAGCGATTCGACGGCCTCGGCCACTTTTTCATGGAAGCCTTTCCTCACGATGTGTTCGGCGGCCCTGTCCACTTCCCAGCCGGTCACGTTCGCCGTGAGCCGCGCGTTCTGGCCGCGCGTGCCGATGGCGAGCGACAACTGGTCTTCCGCGACCAGGATTTTCACGCGCTTGCGGGCTTCGTCCAGTTCGATGCTTTTCAACTGCGCGGGTTCCAGCGCCTTCGTCACAAAAGTTTTGATGTCGGACGACCACGGAATCACGTCCACTTTTTCGTTGTTCAATTCGCGGACGATATTTTTCACGCGCTGGCCGCGCATCCCGACGCACGCGCCGACCGGATCCACTTTGCTGTCGCGCGAATAAACGGCCATCTTCGTGCGGAAACCGGGTTCGCGCGCGATGCCTTTGATCTCGATCGTGCCGTCGTTGATTTCCGAAACTTCCAACTGAAAAAGTTTGATGATGAAACGCGGATCGGCGCGCGACAAAATGATTTCCGGCCCGTGCGCGCCTTCTTCCACGGCTTTGACGTAACAGCGGATGCGTTCGCCAACCTGATATTCCTCGGTCGGCACGCGTTCCTTGTTCGGCAGCAACGCCTCGTATTTTCCCAGATCCAAAATCACATCGGAACGCTCGAAACGGCGCACCGTGCCGCTGATGATGTCGCCGACGCGATCCTTGAACTCGGTGAAGATGAGCGCTTTTTCCGCCTGCCGGATTTTTTGCATCAACGCCTGTTTCGCATATTGAGACGCGACGCGGCCAAAGCCGGTGGGCGTGACTTCTTTTTCCAATTCCTCGCCGACGATCGCGTCCGCCTTGATGCGGCGCGCGTCGAAAACAGAAATCTGGTCGTGCTTGGAAATGACCTTATCGGAAACGATGAGTTTGGCGAACGCGCGGATGTCGCCGTTTTTCGGGTCGATCTCCACGCGCAATTCGCGCGCCGGCCCGACCGCTTTTTTGGCGGCGGACAGCAACGCTTCTTGCACGGCGCCGACGAGGACATCACGGTTGATGCCCTTTTCGCGCTCCCAAAATTCGAGGACGGCTAAAAAATCTGCGTTCATAACTCAAAAAAAACGGCGTCGGCCTCGTTCGCATCCGGCGAATAAAAAAGCCGGAAGATGTTTATCTCCGACTTTTTCACGCTGGCCGAACCAGCAAACTTTACCGTTCTTCACACAAAGAATAATTTTTTGGCGGCAATCCGTCAAGTCAAATCAGCCGCGCCCGATTAAGCGATTGGCCGTTCCGCCTTTCGGCGGCGGTTTTGCCGCGCGGCAAAAGTCTTGAATTCCGCCACCGCCGGGCTTATGGTCAAAAACGGTCAAATATATTTTATGAACACAAACATTGGCATCGCCGACAAAAACCGCAAAGCCGTCGCCGGGGAACTGGCAAAACTACTGGCTGACGAATTTCTGCTCTACACCAAAACTCGCAACGCGCATTGGAACATCGAGGGCGGGGATTTTCATTCCATGCATCTTTTTTTCGAGTCGCAATATGAGGACTTGGCCGAAACCGTGGACAGCGTGGCCGAACGCATCCGGCAGCTCGGCCATTACGCGCCTGCCACTTTGAAGGAATTTCTGGAACTGACGCATCTTACGGAAAAAATGGGCGAGAAAAATGACAGCCAGGGTTTCATCAAGGAACTGCTCGCCGACCACGAAAGCATCATCGTCTTCATCCGTGAAAACATCAATCGCTTCGCCGGCGAATTGAAGGATGCTGGCACGAGTGATTTCATCACCGGCCTGATGGAAGAACACGAAAAAATGGCGTGGATGCTGCGTTCGCACCTCGCGTGATTTTGTCCGCCGACGGTTCCGAAAATCAGCCCATGCTCATGCCGAGCAGGAATTCGATGTTGCTCTTGTGCTTTTTGAGTTTGCCCAAAAGCAGTTCCATCGCCTCGACCGGCGGCACGCCCGTGAGCGCGCGGCGCAGCAAAACGACGCGGCTGTATTCATCGGGGTGGTAAAGCAATTCTTCCTTGCGCGTGCCACTGCGCTCGATGTTGATCGAGGGAAAAATCCGGCGGTCAACGAGCGCGCGGTCCAGATGGACTTCCATGTTGCCCGTGCCTTTGAACTCTTCAAAGATCACTTCGTCCATGCGCGAACCCGTGTCCACCAGCGCCGTCGCGATGATGGAAAGCGAGCCGCCTTCCTCGATGTTGCGCGCCGCGCCGAAAAACCGTTTCGGTTTGTGCAACGCATTCGCGTCCACGCCGCCGGAAAGAATTTTTCCAGAATGCGGCTGGATCGTGTTGTAAGCGCGCGCGAGCCGCGTGATCGAATCGAGCAAAATCACCACGGCGCGTTTGTGCTCGATCATGCGCTTGGCTTTTTCGATCACCATTTCCGCGACCTGCACGTGGCGTTCCGGCGGTTCGTCGAACGTGGATGAAATCACTTCCGCGCCTTTGCACGAACGTTCCATGTCGGTGACTTCTTCGGGCCGCTCGTCAATCAGCAGGATGAATAAATATGTCTCCGGATTATTTTTCAAAATGGCATTGGCCATTTTCTGCATCAAAACCGTCTTGCCCGTGCGCGGCGGCGCGACAATCAGTCCGCGCGTGCCTTTGCCGATCGGACAAACCAGATCCAAAACGCGCGTGTTCAATTCGTCCGGCGCGGTTTCCAAAATAAATCGTTTGTTCGGGAACAGCGGCGTGAGATTTTCAAAATGTGTTTTGTCCTTCGCCTTGTCCGGTTCTTCACCGTCCACGCCCTCGACTTTAAGCAGCGCGAAAAATTTTTCCTTTTCCTTCGGCGGACGGATTTGTCCGGCGATCAGATTTCCCGTCTGCAAATCAAAACGGCGGATTTGCGACGGCGAAATATAAATATCTTCCGGGCACGGCAGATAATTGAAACTCTGCGAGCGCAAAAAGCCGAAGCCTTCCGGCAAAATTTCCAGCACACCTTCGGAAAACAAAACGCCCGCGCGCTCCGCGTTTTTTTGCAGGATGTGAAAAATGACCTCGTGCTTGCGCATCGTGCCGAAATTTTCCACGCCCAGTTCCTTCGCCATGTTGTTCAGCTCGGTCATCTGCATCGCCTGCAGTTTGGCGATGTTCAGCGACGTGGCGATTTTGTCGCGCTGATAACCGCGACGATCTTCCAAGCGCGTGTCGTTGTCGTAAGTCGGTTCGACCGATGTGCTCGGCGGACGCAGCGAGGCGGACGATTCGTCCACGAATGTTTCAGCAGCGGGCGCGACGGCGACCGGTTCGGGCGCTACGACCGGCGCGGCGGGCGATTCCTGGATTTCAACTGCCGGCGATTCGCCGCCGCCGGCAGCATCAGCCTTGGCCGGTTTCTTGGCGGGCTTTTTGGTTGCGACTTTTGACATAAATTAAATCTGATTAGATGACCAAGGTTTCAATTGCCGGAAATAAGGGTCGTCACGCATTGGACGGCCTGCGACCGGAAAAGTTCAAAATGGTTTGTTTTTAAACCGAGCGCTTGAGGCAGTTTTATTGTCCTCAATACGGCAAGGGAAATCACGCAGTCAATTGTCGACACAGTGACGCAGCCGCCTCGCCAAGTCAAATCACATTTTGTGCAGTGGCTCAATTTCAAAAACTGGTGGGGCGAGCGTCTGCGCGAGCCGCGATAACGGTTTGGTTTGCATCGGCTCGCGCGGATGCTCGCCCCACCAAATTGCGCCACCACCCAAATTTTTTGTGCGGTTTTGATTTTGGCGGGTGCTATAACTTGAAAATGACGCCCGATCCAGAATTGCTCCGCGAGTTTGCCAAGACAAATTCCGAAACCGCCTTCGCCGAACTGGTGAAACGTCATGTGAATCTCGTCTATTCCGCCGCGTTCCGGCAGGTCAATGGCGACGAACATCTGGCGAAAGATGTCGCGCAAATGGTTTTTACCGACCTCGCGCGGAAAGCCAGTTCACTATCGCGCCGCGAAAGTCTGACCGGCTGGCTTTACACCAGCGCGCATTTTGCCGCCGCGAAAATTGTGCGTGGAGAAAACCGCCGGCGCGACCGCGAGGAAAAATTTATGCGCGAACCAATTTCTGAAACCGCGCCCGACGCCGACTGGGAAAAACTCCGCCCGACGCTCGACGACGCCATGCACGAACTCAAGGAAACCGACCGCGAAGCCGTTTTGCTGCGTTACTTTGAAAACCGGCAATTTGCCGAAGTCGGCGCGAAACTCGGCCTCAACGAAAACGCCGCGCGGATGCGCGTCGAGCGCGCGCTCGAAAAACTGCGCGACATTTTTGCCAAACGCGGCATCGCGACGACGACGGCGCTGGCGTCCGTGATTTCCGCGAACGCGATTCAAATCGCGCCCGCGAATCTGGCCGCGACGCTAACGACGGCTTCAATTACAACTGCGGGAACCGGAACCTTCACACTTCTGAAAATTATGACTATGACAAAATTAAAATTGGCATTCAGCGCGCTCGTCGTGGCTGGCGCGGCCACGGCATTTGTGATTCAAAATCAAGCGCAGGAAAAACTGCGCGCGCAAAACGAATCATTGAGGCAACAAATTGCGCAAATACAAACCGATAACGAAAACTTTTCCAATCGCCTTGCTGAAATTGGCGACGCCAAAAAATTGTCGGATGACCAATTTAATGAGTTACTGAAATTGCGTGGTGAAGTAACCCGTTTGCGTCAGCAGCCAACCATTTTGCCAGCAACGGCAAAGTCGCAAACAAATGCCGTAGCGGCCCCGCAAATACAAATTCATTTGAAAGCGAGATTTATTTCTTTTCCCACCGATGGTTTGCAAGCACTGGGCGTTAGCTGGTCGTCGGGCGCGCAAGGCGGCAAAACCGGGCTGCTGACTGAACAACAGTTCAAAATCATTCGCGAAGCGTTGCAAGGGGCAAGTGATGTAGAAACTCTTGCCGAGCCGGAAATGACTACTTTAAATGGAAGACAGGCTGAAGTTTCTGCTACGCAATCTATTCCCGTTGGCGGAACCAATGCAAATGTTGGCGCAAGTTTGGATGAGACGACTTATTTTTCAACAAACTCCTCAACCTTTGATTTGAGTCTCGGTGCAAGATTAAACCAACTAACCGGCGATCCTTCTCAACCAGGACTGCATACAATTCAAATAACTAACCAAGTAAATTTATCTCCTGGTCAGACCGCTGTTTTGGAAAATGAAATTCCAAGCGGCGGATGGCTGCCGGATTCCACAAATATGCCAGCAGGACAAAGAAGCCTCTTGGTATTTGTAACGCCAACAGCTGTAGATGAGGCCGGCAATCGGATAAAATTTCCGCTGACAAATCAATAAGGCAACGGAAATTTCGCCGTCAGTTCGCACACGCGGGCGCGGACTTTGTGCGCGGCGTCGACATTTTTGATGTCCATCAGCACTTCGGAAATCATGTCGGCGATCGCAGCCATCTCCGCTTCCTTCATGCCGCGCGTCGTGACGGCGGGCGTTCCCAAACGGATTCCGCTGGCTTGAAACGGCGAGCGCGTCTCGAACGGAATCGTGTTTTTGTTTACCGTGATGCCCGCTTCATCGAGCGCGATTTGCGAATCTTTGCCGGTGATATTTTTCGCGCCCACGTCCACGAGCATCAAATGATTGTCCGTGCCGCCGCTGACGAGGCGATAACCGTTTTGTTTCATGCTTTCGGCGAGCGCGGCGGCGTTCTTCACAATCTGCTGCTGATAATTTTTGAAACTCGGTTGCAACGCCTCTTGAAAGCAAACCGCTTTTGCGGCGATGACGTGTTCGAGCGGACCACCTTGAATTCCCGGAAAAATATTTGAATCAATATCCTTTGCGTATTTCTCGCGGCACAAAATCAATCCCCCGCGCGGGCCGCGCAACGTCTTGTGCGTCGTGGTCGTGACAAAATCCGCGTGCGCCATCGGACTGGGATGAATTCCCGCCGCGACGAGGCCGGCGATGTGCGCGATGTCCGCAAGCAGATACGCGCCGACTTCGCGGGCGATTTCGCCCATGCGTTTGAAATCAATCACGCGCGGATACGCGCTCGCGCCAACGGTGATCATCTTCGGCTTATGTTCGCGCGCCATCGCCGCGAGTTGATCGTAATCAATAAGTTCACTGTCTTTGCGGACGCCGTAATGGACGATCTCAAAAAACTTGCCGGAGAAATTTGCCTTGTTGCCGTGCGTCAGATGTCCGCCGTGGCTCAAATCCATCGTTAACATCTTGTCGCCGGGTTTGAGAAACGCAAAATAAACCGCCATGTTCGCGCCGCTGCCGGAGTGCGGCTGGACGTTCGCGTGTTCCGCGCCAAAAAGTTTTTTCGCGCGGTCAATCGCCAGCTGTTCGATCGTGTCAATGTTTTCGCAGCCGCCATACCAGCGTTTTTTTGGATAGCCTTCGGCGTATTTGTTCGTCAGCACGGAACCTTGCGCCTCCATGATTGCGGGGCTGACAAAATTTTCGCTCGCGATCAATTCGATGTTTTCCTGCTGGCGTAATCTTTCGTGGTCAATCGCGCCGGCGATGTCAGGATCAACATTGCGCAACCGCAATTGCGCGGGCGCGAATTTCGCGTCCATTTTCAACACGCGGCGTTCGTGGCGTCCGCCCTCAAATTTCCCGGCGATGAACGCGTCGAGAATTTTTTTGGCGAGTTCCGGCGGCGTGTTGCCGGCGAGGCAGAGAACGTTCACGTCGTTGTGCCGCCGCATTAAATCCGCCTCCTTTTCATCGAAGGCCTGGCCCGCGCGCGCGCCGGAAATTTTATTGGCGGCGATGTAAATGCCCACGCCGCTGGTGCAGACAAGCAGGCCAAGCTCGGCATGGCCGTCCGCGACCGCTTGCGCGGCGGGTTGCGCGAAATCGGGATAATCGTCCGCCGGATCGCGCGTCAGCGCGCCGAAATCCTTGACGGTCAGCCCGCGCGCGAGCAGATATTTTTTGAGCGCTTCCTTCAGGTCAAAACCGCCGTGGTCCGCGCCAAGGGCGAAATTGACGAGGGCGGGGTTTCTCGCGCCGCGCGGGGCGGACAGGATTTCGTGTTGTTCCATAAAATTCAAAAGCGTGGCGATGCCCTGTTCGATCTGGTCGCGGCAATGCACGTAGATTTCATACGGGCTGCCGATAGGATCGCTGATGTCTTTCTCGAACACCTCGAGTGTTTCATCGAATTCGCGCAGCAGAAAAGTTTTTTCCGCCGCCGGCGGATACAGCAGCGCGATCGTGTCCACATGGCTGTGTGTCATGCCAAAAATAAAATCCGCCGACCGCACCAGGTCTGCCGTCAGCATCCGGCTGCGCTGGCCGGAAATGTCAATGCCCAGCTCGTCCATCGCCGCGATCGAATGCGCCGTCGGCATCTGGCCGTCCAGCGCGCCGAGGCCCGCCGACACAACGCGGAAATCACCGCGACCCTGCACGGCCCGGCGAAAAAGTCCTTCAGCCATCGGACTGCGGCAGATATTTCCCGTGCAAATAAAAAGAATGGTTTTCATTCCGAACTTGTAAAAATGTGTTGTGAACGGCCAGTCGTCAACCCGAAATCAGAGGCGCGACTGGCGCACGACCGCGAGGCCCTGAATCAAATCCACCGCCCGCGCCAGCACCGGGTCACGGATCACGGGTCTGGCCGGCGTGGGACGATCGGGCGCGGTCGCTTCGTCCTCGTCGCCATCTTTGATTTTGGCGCGCACCAGGTCCGCCTCGCTCGTGTGGTCAATGAACGGCGCAAAATTATTCGTCGCGATGGAATTCGTGTCGTCCATGCGTGATGTTCCCAAGGCGGCATAGGGATTTTCCCAAAACTTTTTTTCGTCCCCGGCTTTCACCGTCACGGCGATGTCCGGTTTTATTTCCGTTGAACTGCCAAAAATCAAGCCCGCGCGCGCCGTGCGCAAACCTGCGGCCAGATTTTCCGCCGCGCCGCGCGTCTCGGCGTTGACCAGGATCGCCAGCGGCGGTTTTTGCGACGCGAATAAATTTTCCGCCGCTTTTGCCGAATCCAAGTCATCGCCGCTTGCGAACCGCAGATCCAAAATGATCCCGGCGATTTTGTTCGTGATCGCCAAGTCGTTTTGCGCCGACTGGATTTCCGCCGCCAGATTTTTTCCGACCGTGCCGACGCGCAAATACGCCACGTCATTTTCGAGCACGGCGGATTTGATCAAATCCGCCCGTGCCGGAAATTGCACCGCCAACAAAATCGCCGGCAAAAAAATGTGATTCAAGAAACGTCTTGTCATTCTGCCACCAAATTGCGCGACAAAACGCCGAAAGTAAAGCGCGGGACATTTGCAGGAATTTGCCACAGAGTCACAGAGACGCAGAGAAAGTCTTTTTTTCTCTGTGTCTCTGCGTCTCTGTGGCTAATTTTCAGTTTTCTGTCGGATTTCGCGCGGCGGCGGCGATATACTTTTGAAAATGACCGGCGATTTGGATTTGCTGCGGCAGTTCGCGCGCGAAAATTCGCAGGACGCCTTCACGGAAATCGTCCGGCGTCATGTGAACCTCGTTTATTCCGCCGCGCTGCGACAGGTCCGCGCGCCGCAACTGGCCGAGGAAGTGGCGCAATCCGTCTTCGCCGACCTCGCGCGCGACGCGGGCAAATTGAAGCCCGACACGATTCTGACCGCGTGGCTTTATGCCGTCACGCGACGGACGGCGATTGACGTGGTGCGCAAAGAATCGCGCCGCCAGTTGCGCGAACAAATCGCCGTGGAGATGACTAACATGAATGCAACTGCCGCCGACTGGACGCACATCGAACCGCTGCTGGACGACGCGATGGCCGCGCTCGATGAAACCGACCGCAGCGCGATTTTGCTGCGCTATTTTGAAAATAAAAATCTGCACGAAGTCGGCGCGAGCTTGAAAATTTCCGATGACGCCGCGCAAAAACGCGTGAGCCGCGCCGTGGAAAAATTGCGTGAATTTTTTTCCAAGCAAAAGATTACGGTTGGCGCGAGCGGGCTGGCCGTTTTGATTTCCGCCAACGCCGTTCAATCCGCGCCGATTGGACTGGCCGCCACGATTTCCGCCACTGCGATTTTAGTCGAAACTGCCGTTCATACTTCAACCATAATTGCCGCCACCAAAACCATTGCCATGACAACTTTGCAAAAAACTTTTATCGCTGCCGCGCTGACCGCCGCGATTGGAACCGGAATTTTCGAAGCGCATCAAAATTCCCAACTGCGTGGCCAAGTTCAAATGCTCCAGCAACAGCAAGCGCCGCTGAGCGAACAACTCGCGCAATTGCAACGCGAGCTTGATGACGCAACGAATCAATTGGCAGGATTGCTCGCGGAAAATGCGCAATTGAAATCCAATTCCAATGAAAATGAACTTTTGAAATTGCGCGGCGAAGTGACGCGATTGAAGCAGGCCAATGACGATTCTGCAAATGATCCGCGCGAAGCACTAATGAAATCGTGGCTGGCGCGTGAAGACCAACTTAAACAATCGGTTCAACAAAATCCCGATAAAACGATTCCCGAATTTCAATTGCTTTCCGAGCAGCAGTGGCTCAACGCGGCGATGAATGACAAATTTGACACGGATACAAACGTTCAACGGAACCTTGCCGATTTAAGACGTACGGCGGAAAACAATTTTGCTTCGCTGGTGCAACCCGCAATTTCAAAATACATGAAGGCCAACAGTGGACAGTTTCCAACCGACCTTTCTCAACTGCAGCAATACTTTTCATCGCCCGTGGATGATGCCATTCTGCAACGGTGGGAAATTGCTCCGGCGAGCGTTAATCCTAGCGTCGGAGTAGGTGATACGATCATAACCCAAAAAGCTGCCGTTGATGAATCATTGGATTCACGTTGGTCCATCGGTGCGCGCGGTTATGGTAGTGGCAGCTGGGAATCGCCCGACGTCGCGGCTGCCCTTGCCATAATTAAACCGGTCATGAAAGCTTATGCCGCCGCAAATAATGGAAGTCAACCGAACGATCCTTCACAAATCCTGCCTTATGTCAAAACACCGGAACAGCAGGCTGCTTATCAAATCTTATTAAAAAATTTTTTTCAAACGAATAGTGCGACATCTAATTAATTAGAATTGGCCTTCGCGCCTTTCTCCTTTTGCGCGGATATTTTTCCCGTTAGCATCCGTGCGTGGAAACGGCGGTCATAGCCATTTTGATTTTTGCGGGCGCGAGCTTTTTTTTCGCGCTGGCGGAAACGGCATTATTTTCTCTCGGCAAATGGCAGGCGCAGCAACTGGCCGAACGCCATCCGCTCGCGGGCAAAATCATCGTGCGCCTGCTCGAACGCCCGCAGGATTTACTGGCGACGCTCGCGCTCGGCAACACGTTCGCCAACGCCGCCGTGCTCGCGGTCGCGCTGCGCATGGTCTTCGACGCGCACTGGACGCTGGCGTTGACGATGATCGCGCTTGCGGCATTAATTTTCATCGGTTGCGAAGTTTTTCCCAAAACGCTCGCCGTGCGGCAGCCGGAACGCTGGGCGTTGCGCGTCGGCTGGCTGCTGCTGATTTTTGAAAAAATCACCATGCCGCTGCATCGCGTGGCGCAATGGATGAATGCGGCAATTCTGAAAAAAACGAAATCGCAATCGGCGGCACCGGCGCCGACGTTGACGGAAACGGAATATCAGGAGCTGCTCGACATGGCTTACCGTCAAGGCACGCTCGCCGAATCGGAAAAGGAAATCATCCTGCAGATCATCCGGCTGGACCAGCGCACGGCGCGCGACGTGATGCATCTGCGCGCGGGCATGGCATCCGTCTCCGACGACGCGACGGTCGAGGAAATGATCGCCGCCGCCAAAAAATTCAAGCATCGCCGCCTGCCGATTTACGATGAAACGCCGGACACGATCATCGGCATTTTAAATGCGCGCGCGTTGTTGCTGGACCCGAAAATTGATCTGGAGGAAGCGATTGAATTTCCGTCGTTCGTGCCGGAAACGATGAACCTGCTCAAGCTGTTTCGCAGTTTGCAAAACCAGCAGCGCGGGCTGGCGGTGGTGCTGGATGAATTCGGCGGCACGGCGGGTGTCGTGACGATGGAAGACATTCTTGGCGAACTCGTCGGCAAAATCCGCACGGCCACGCAGCCGGAAGGTTTTGTGCTGGAAAAAATCGCGCCCGGCCGCTGGCGCGTGAACGGCACGGTGCGGCTCGATGACTTTCGCCGCGAATTTCCCGCGCTCGCGCACGTCGCCGAAATCGAAACGATGGGCGGTTTGCTGACGCATCTGCTCGGCGTCGTGCCGAACGCCGGCGATTCCGCGACATTTTACGGTTTGAAACTCACGGCGCACATCACGGACGAACGCTGCGTGCGCGAATTGATTGTGCAACGCGTGAAATAAAAATGGATGCGAACATTTTAAATTGGATCGCCCTGGTGCTATGCCTGCTGCTGTCATTTCTGCTGTCGGGCATGGAAGCGGGCGTGTTCGCGCTGAACCGGCTGCGCGTGCGCGGACTCGCGCGCGCGGGCAAACCGTCGGCGAAAATGCTCCAAAGTTTTCTGGAAAAGCCGGAACGATTTTTGTGGACGATCCTCGTCGGCAACACGCTCGCGAATTTTCTCATCCTCGGCTGGATTCTCGCCAAGCTCCACGAATGGTTTTTGGGCCGGACGGTTTTGTGCGTCGTTTTATACGCGGTCATCGTTTTTCTTTTTTACACGTTTTTTGATTTGCTGCCGAAAATGCTTTTTCGCGCGCGCCCGAATCAATTGTGCCTGGCGGCGGCGCGCGTGTTCCGGTTCGTGCACCTGATGTTAAGCCCGCTGGTGCTGTTGATCGAAGACATCTCGCAAGCGCTGCTGCGCTGGACGGGCGGACGTACGTTCACGGGCCGGCTGTTTGGCAACCGCGAGGAAATGCGCGCGGTCATGCACGAATCCGCGCAATCGCTGACCAGCGACGAACGCGTGATGATCAACCGCGTGCTCGACCTGCA
>CAXUBD010000044.1:12543-14268 GCA_964249225.1 uncultured Verrucomicrobiota bacterium
GACGGCTGTCTCCAACGGCAGCAACGTGACCGTGAACTGGACCGCCCCGACCAGCGGTGGCCAGACCGGCTACGTGCTCACCCGCCGCACCGGCACCACCGGCTCATTCGGCCAGATCGCCACGCCGGTCGCGAAAATGGTGGCGATTGAAATCAATTCGCCGGTTGGCAACGCCCTGCAGCTCGCGCGCGAAAAAAATGTTTCACGCCTGCCGGTCTGGGAAATGCGCGATGGCCGCCGCCGCATCGCGGGACTGGTCGTGGTCAACGCGTTACTGTTCAGTTCCACTTTGGATTTGAAAAATCCCGTGTTGCAGCACCTGACGCCCGCACTGTTCATGGAGGAACACGTGCGGCTGGAGATCGCGTTGCGCCGGATGCAGCGCGCGGGTCAGCGGCTCGCCATCGTGCTGGCGCACGACGGCAGCGAAACCGGCATCGTGACGCTGGCGGATATTTTGAAACTGATGTTCGGCGAGGTGAAATTGTGAACGGAACCGAACTCATCCACGACGGCCTGAAATTGCTGGCCGTGGTTTTGCTCGTCCTGCTCAACGCATTTTTCGTCGCGGCGGAACTCGCGCTTGTGCGCATCCGCGACACACAGCTCGAAGCGCTCGTCGCCAAAGGCAACCGCCGCGCGAAGATGGCGCGGCACATCGTCACGCACATTGACGCCTACATCAGCACGACGCAATTCGGCATCACCCTCGCGAGCATGGGCCTCGGCGTCGCGGTCGAGCCGGTGTTCCGCGATCTGCTGCATCCGGTTTTTGAACTGCTGAAAATCACGGCGGACAATGTGCAGGGCGGCATCGCCATCGGCGTCGGATTTTTCGTGAACTGTTATCTGCTCATCGTCGTCGGCGAACTCGTGCCGAAGGCGATTGCCATCCGGCACACCTTGAAAATATCGCTGTGGACCGCCGGGCCGTTGAACTGGTTTTATCGCATTTCTTTTCCGTTCATCTGGCTGCTGCACCGCTCCTCGCAATTCGTTTTGCGACGGCTCGGATTTTCCACGGATGGTTTTCACAGCGTGCAGTCCGAGGAGGAATTGCGCCTCGTGCTTTCTGCGTCGCAAAGCGCGGCGGGCGGCACGGCGCTCGGACGCAACATTATTTTGAACGCGCTCGACCTGCGCCATCGCACCGCGCGTGAAGTCATGCGCCCGCGCCACGAAGTCACCGTGTTCAACACCGCCGCGACGATGGCCGAGTGCCTCGCCGTCGCGGAAAAATCCCGCTACTCGCGCTTTCCCATCTGCGACGACGGCGATCTGGACAAGACGCGCGGCGTCGTTCACATCAAGGACGTTTACGCGTTGCGCGAGCGGGCGAAGACCGGCGCGGATCTGCTGCGCGTGGCGCGGAAATTGATTTACGTTCCCGAAAGCGCGCGGCTGGAAAAATTATTGCGCCTGTTCCTCGACCGCAAACTGCACTTCGCCGTCGTCGTGGACGAATACGGCGGGACGCTCGGCATCGTCACGCTCGAAAACACGCTCGAGGCGCTCGTCGGCCAGATCCAGGACGAATTCGATTCTGAAAAATCCGAGCTGATCCACGTCGGCGAAAATGTCTGGGAAGTGGCGGGCACATTGCCGCTGCACGAACTGGAAAAAATCACCGGCGCGGTGCCGCACGACGAAAGCATCGCGACCGTGAGCGGGCCGATCACGTTGACCTGGACGAAGCCGATGATCTGCGCCGACAGCGGCCGGTCG
>CAXUBD010000045.1:0-4926 GCA_964249225.1 uncultured Verrucomicrobiota bacterium
GGTCGTTCGCCGTTTATTGTCTGCATTTATAGTGGCGCTGAAGCCTGACTACGCGGTTGAGGTGCTTGCAGAGCAAGCGCAAGAAAATTTCCACATTCCGCAATTCGCAATTCGCACTTCGCCATTTCTCCAGCACGCCGTCTTCAACCGCTACCACAGCGAGACCGAAATGCTCCGCTACATCAAGCGGCTCGAATCGCGCGACCTTTCGCTCACGGCCTCGATGATTCCGCTTGGCTCTTGCACGATGAAGCTGAACGCCGCTGCGGAAATGTTTCCCGTGTCGTGGCCGGAGTTCGCGAAGATTCATCCGTTCGCGCCGGTCAAGCAGACGCGCGGCTACCAGATTTTATTTCAGCAGCTCGAAGACTGGCTTGCGGAAATCACCGGCTTCGCGGGAATTTCGCTGCAGCCCAACGCCGGTTCGCAAGGCGAATACGCCGGGCTGCTCGTCATTCGCGCGTATCACGAATCGCGCGGCGAACCGCATCGCAATGTCTGTCTGATCCCGACTTCCGCGCACGGCACGAATCCGGCGAGCGCGGTCATGGCGGGAATGAAAGTCGTCGCCGTCGCGTGCGACACGAATGGCAACATTGACGTCGCCGATTTGAAATCCAAAGCCGAAGCGCACAAAAATGATTTGTCGGCGCTGATGATCACGTATCCGAGCACGCACGGCGTCTTTGAGGAAACGATTCGCGAGATTTGCGAAATCATCCACGCGAACGGCGGCCAGGTCTACATGGACGGCGCGAACATGAACGCGCAAGTCGGTCTGACTTCGCCCGGCTTCATCGGCGCGGATGTTTGCCATTTGAATCTGCACAAGACGTTTTGCATTCCGCACGGCGGCGGCGGACCGGGCGTCGGGCCGATCGGCGTGGCAGAACATCTCGTGGAATTTCTGCCCGGCCATAATGTCATCAATCTCGGCGGCGAAAATCCCATCGGCGCCGTCGCCGCCGCGCCGTGGGGCAGCGCGAGCATCTGCACAATTTCTTGGATGTATATCGCGATGATGGGGCCGGACGGGCTGACCGAGGCCACGAAGTTTGCCATCCTCAACGCGAATTATATTGCCGCGCGCTTGGAAAAATATTTTCCGACGCTTTACCGCAGCAACGGCCTCGTCGCGCACGAGTGCATTTTGGACCTGCGCGCGTTCCACAAAACGACCGCCGAGGACGTGGCGAAACGGCTGATGGATTACGGCTTCCACGCGCCGACGCTCTCGTGGCCCGTCGCCGGCACGCTCATGGTCGAGCCGACCGAAAGCGAATCGAAATACGAACTCGACCGTTTCTGCGACGCGATGATTTCCATCCACGCGGAAATGACCGCGATTGAAAATGGTTCCGCCGACGCGAAAAATAATCTGCTCAAAAACGCGCCGCACACTGCGGACCAGATCGCCAGCGACAATTGGAATCGTCCTTACGGCCGCGAACAGGCGGCGTTCCCGGCGAAGAGTTTGCACGACTACAAATTCTGGCCGCACGTCAGCCGCGTGGACAATGTTTTCGGCGACCGCAACCCGGTCTGCTCCTGCGCGGGGATGGAGAATTATTCTTAATTCCTAGCGACAGATTGAACACGGATGAAACACGGACAAAAAAATTTGCCGGAAAAATCTGTGTTCTATCCGTGTTGCATCGTGACTAAAAACTTATGGCCACATTCACGGCGGCGACGAGCGCATTCACGCGCGTCGCCAGCGGAAAATCCGACGGCGCTTCGAGCGTGTAGCCTTGCCGCGATTTTTGCGTGATGAGATAAAGTGCCTCCTGCCAGAGCGGGCGTTCCTGCGGCGAAATGTTCGGGCGCACGATTCCATTTTTTGCCGCGCGGTCTTCAATGATTTCGGACAGATCAATCGGGCAGACTTTTTGGACGGCCTCGATCATTTTTTCTGCGAGCGAAATTTTGTCGTCCGGGTTTTGCTCGTAGAGATAAAATCCGTGCGACTCCCAGTCTTCGTGCAGGCAAAGATACAGATCAAACTGCGGCTGCCGTTCCAGCCACGCGATGTGCGCGCGAGTCTCGGCGGCTTGCGGATTGCGATAATCGCGGTTCAGGTCAATGCCGTCCGCGTTCTCGCGTTTGTTCAAAGTGAAGCCGGCGGGATTCAAGCACGGCAGGAAAAAAATCTCCGCGTCGGGAGGCCAATTATTTTCCTGCAAGAGCCGCAACGCCACGAGCGGCCCGGCGGGTTCATCGCCATGAATGCCGGTGGAAATGTAAATTCTGACCTCTGGCTTCTGACCCCCGACTTCCGGCTTGCGATGCAGCGCGAACCATTTGAATTCGCCGCTCTCGTGGAAAATTTCTGAAATCCAGCCGTGTTGTTTCGCCGCCGTTTCGACCTCGCGCAGCACAGCTCGGATGTCAATCGTCTCGCCGAAATAGCTGCCAAGATTTTTGCCGAGCTTTTGCATGCAGGAAATTTCACGCAAAGACGCGAAGACGCAAAGAGATTTTTAGGTCAATTTTTGTAAATGAATTGAAACAAGCGTATAAGTCAACGCCTTCTTTTTTCGTCTTTAGTCTTCTTCGGAGTGAGTGCTTCAATTGTCACTCCGGAAAGCGGCGGCTGTTCTTTTTTTATTTCAAAAACTGCGCCTTTCTCTCGCAATAGTCTCTTAAATCTTTGAACCGTGCGAACTCGCCAAACCCCTACGAATTCCTGTTCTCCTTGAAGGTGCAAGAAAAAATACCGCCACCAAACAGTTTTTGAAATTCTCTTATCTGAATAAATTGCTCTACAAAAGCTCGTTCGCCTTGGATTACCAAACGACCGTCTTATACCGATTATATTCGTATTCATACAAATAGTTCTTTTGTTGAACAGTTAGCATGACGATTTTATTTTAAGCCACCACTTCTGCTTGGCAATTTTCATTCGCGCAACCGCAACTGGAATTTTCTTGATCGCTGAAATCGTGGCTGTCCCAGTTCGGATCGAGGCCAAGGTCTTTGAGCATCTGGAGATCTTTTTCGACGGGCTGGTTCAGCGTGGTGAGATAATTGCCGACCATCAGCGCGCTCGCGCCGGCCATGAAGATCATGCTTTGCGCGTCGCGCAGGTTCACGGTGCGGCCGCCGGCGATCATGATTTCCTGGCGCGGCAAAATGAAACGGAAGCACGCGATGGTCTTCAAAATTTCCATTACGGGCAGGGGAGCCAGTTTTTCAAACAGCGTGCCGGGAATTGGATTGAGGATGTTCACGGGCACAACGTTCGCGCCGATGGCTTTCAATTCAAACGCGAGGTCGCAACGGTCGGCGCGCGTCTCGCCCATGCCGATGATGCCGCCGGAACAAATCTTGATGCCGGCCTTTTTCAGATAGCCGATGGTTTCGAGCCGGTCGTCGAAGGTGTGCGTGGAGCAGGTCTGCGGAAAAAAACGGCGCGAGCTTTCGAGGTTGTGGCCGTAACATTCGAGGCCGGCTTCCTTCAGGCGGTTGGCGACTTCCTGTTTCTTGATGATGCCGAGCGAGGCGTCGGGACGGGTCTTGCCGCCGGCCTTCAATTCGCGGATGCGGTCGCAGACTTCATCGAGCATCGGGCCTTCGTTGAGACCTTTCCACGCGGCCACGAGGCCGACGGCGGTGACGGAATTTTTATTCGCCTCGTCAGCGGCTTCGTTCACCGGTTCGGGTTCGATGAATCCATATTTCGGCGAGCCGGTCTGGTAATGCGATGATTGCGCGCAGAAGCTGCAATTTTCCGAGCACGCGCCGGCCTTGGCATTGACGATGGAGCAAAGATGAATCTTGTTGCCCTTGAACTGTTCGCGGATGCGATTTGCCCACGACAGCAAATCCAGAATATCGGCGGAAGTTTCGAGATTGAAAAGCCAAGAAGCTTCGTCGCGGGAAATGTGTCCGCCGCTTAAAACGCGTTCGCCGAATTCGGAAATTTTGTGGTGCGTCGTCGCGTCAACCGGTTTTGCCATCATGGTTGACAGCATACTGACGTGAAATTTTTTCGCAAGTTACGTTTGAGTCGCAACGATGTCGCGAGGACGATTTTATTCCATCACTTTGCCGAGGATGTTCTGACGCGGGACGGCGCCGAAGGTGCGGCTGTCGGTGCTGTTGTTGCGATTGTCGCCCAGGACGAAAAATTCATCCTTGCCGGCGCAGATGAATTCGTCGGCATTTTTTTCGTAGGCGTAGGTGGGCGTTTTGGCCAGCAGGTAAGGTTCGTTCAGAATTTTACCATCCACGTAAACGCTGCCTTTATGGAGATAAACGGATTGTCCCGGCATGGCGATGATGCGTTTGACCACGAGTGTGTTATCCTGCGGATCTTTGAGCGCCACAATGTCGTCGCGATGCGGTTCGCTGGCAACATAGGCGAGTCGGTTCAACCAGTAATGCCCGGAATTTTGCAACGTGGGAATCATGCTTTCGCCGTCCACTTGGACAGATTGAAAAATAAAATGCGTGATCAGCAGATAGCTGAATGAACCGCAGACGATCAAAACCGTCACCACCCAACATTGGAGTAAAATCCACAAAAGCCATGCGCGGCATTCGCGCATTAAAATGCCAGCGAAACCGGCACTTAATTTAAAATCTACTGAATTTGCCATAAAATAAAACAATTACTGAACCACGAACTGTCTTATTTTAAGACATAATTTCATTTTTTGCAAAAGATTTTTAACGGTTTTCAAAATTACATAATAATTTTTTTTTAATTTATCGGAGCATTGAAGGCAACAGTCAACGAAGCGCTGTGGCGTCAAATGTGCGTGGTAGTAATTGAGGGAACTTTCCCCAAAACTTTTTCGCGGGCCGATTATTGCGGGGCTGGCGCAACGGGCGACGGAATCGCCGAGCTCAAATAAGCGGAGAGCGAGGCGATCTGCATTTCATTGAGCGGGCCGCCATCGCGGGTGCTACCCCAGCTGGTAC
>CAXUBD010000045.1:4936-11388 GCA_964249225.1 uncultured Verrucomicrobiota bacterium
GGAGGAGCCCTCGCGCCCGGCCGCGCCGCCGCGCCGGTTTGCCATGCGCGATCCACGTCTGCCAGAACTGGTCGTTGGTCGGCACTTTGAGGTTATGCAAATCCGGCACCATTGTCGCGCGATGTTCCGCCTCGTGGCAAATGGCGCAAACAGCATCATAAAGCGTCTGGCCATATTTGCCTTCGCCGGGTTTGACGTGGCAGGTGATGCAGTCGTTTTTGAAAATCGCCTGCCGGTCGGCCTTGGCTACTTCCATGCCGTGCGCACGGTCAGCATCGGACAAGGTTGGAATCACGGCGGCATGAATGTTGATTTTGACCAGGAGTTGCAGGAAGCCTTTGTCGGTGGTCACTTTCACCGTTTTGTAAATGATGCCGCTTTTTCCGGCGAGATTCACCGTCACGCCGAATTGTTCGTTGGTGCCGGCCGGGACAATCCATGCCAACGATGCTAGTTCCGCCGTGGTGCAGCCGCAGGAGGGATGAACATCCAGAACGGCCACGTTGCCCGCAGAAACATTCCTGAAGCTGAAAACAAAATGCGCCATGGCGTCCCCGGCGGCGGCGTTGGTTTCCTGCGAGATGCTATCCCAAGCGAGAATGCCGTTGGTGAGCGCGTCATTCTGGTGTGACGTGTCAGGCACATAAACTGGTGGCGAAGCGAGGACTGAATTGGTAAAAGTGTTTTCGGCGGCAAAAATCATCCAATCGGCCAGAAAAAATCCGATGACCGCCAGAAAAAACGCGCTGTTCAATTTCATAAATGCAGTGAAAAATAAATGTTCCGCCATTGTTTGACCAGTGCGATTTGTTCGTTCAAACGCGACTTCAGGAACGATTCAATGCGCTCAAAACGGCTTTGACCGATGCAAGCTCGATGTTCGTGTCCACGCCCGCGCCCCAGCGCGATTTGCTGTCGGCGGTTTTAATTTGAATGTATGAAATCGCCGCCGCCGTTTCGCCGGAACTCAAGGCATGCTCGCTGTAATTGGAGATTTCAAAACGCGGAACACCGACTTGTAAAAATCCGTGGACAAGCGCGGCGAGCGGGCCGTTGCCTTCGCCGGAAAATTCCACCGGCTTTCCGTCGCGCAAAAATTTCGCGCGGCATTTCACAATTCCATTTTTACTTTCCGTTTCAAAATTTTGCAACGACCACGGCGAATTTTTTTCGACGTATTCGCGCCAAAACATTTCCTTCAATTCCGCGCCGGAAACTTCGCGGCCAAGTTTATCCACCGCATCATTTGCAATTGGGCCGAACTCGCGCTGCATGTCCTTCGGCAAGACGACGCCGAATTCGCTTTCGAGCAGATACGCGACGCCGCCTTTGCCGCTTTGCGAATTCACGCGGATCACTTCGCGATATTCGCGTCCGATGTCGGTCGGATCAATCGTGAGATACGGCACGTCCCAATAATTTTCCCCTTTCCGGCCGTTGCTTTCCGCTTTTTTTCCTTCCCATTCCGTTAGACCTTTTTTGATCGCGTCCTGATGCGAGCCGCTGAACGCGGTGAAAACCAATTCGCCCGCGTAAGGCTGGCGCGGCGGCACGGTCAAGCCGGTGCAACGTTCATACACGTCCCGGATTTTTCCGATGTCGCTGAAATCTAATTTCGGATCAATGCCGTGTTGATAAAGATTCAACGCGACCGTCACGATGTCCAAATTTCCCGTGCGCTCGCCGTTGCCGAACAAAGTTCCTTCGACGCGATCCGCGCCCGCAAGCAAGCCAAGTTCCGTCGCGGCGACGCCAGTGCAACGGTCGTTGTGCGTGTGCAAACTGATGATGAGCGATTCGCGATTTTTTATATTGCGGCATATCCATTCGATTTGATCCGCATAAACATTGGGCATCGCGACCTCG
The DNA here is from genome assembly GCA_964249225.1 of uncultured Verrucomicrobiota bacterium. GTDB lineage: Bacteria > Verrucomicrobiota > Verrucomicrobiia > Limisphaerales > UBA11358 > UBA11358. Next base: position 6,803 of record CAXUBD010000045.1, read on the forward strand.
ACCGTGTCCGGCAGATTCAAAATCATTTTGCGTTCCGGCGTCGGCTGCCAGACGTCCATGACCGCTTCGGAAATTTCCTTAGCGAATTCGACTTCCGTCATGCTGAAACTTTCCGGAGAATACTGGAGCATCACTTCCGTGCCTTTGAGTTTGTGCAATCGGTCTTTTATCCACTGCGCGCCGCGCACGGCGACCTCGACAATTTCCTTTTTCGATTTTCCAAAAACGACGCGGCGTTGCGCCGGCGAAGTGGAATTATACAAATGGATGATCGCCTTTTTCGCGCCGACGAGCGACTCGACGGTGCGCTCGATCAAATCCTCGCGCGCTTGCACGAGCACCTGCAACCACACGTCGTCCGGCGCGTGGCCTTTCTCGATGAGCAAACGGTTGAAGGCAAATTCCGTGTTCGACGCGGACGGAAAACCGACTTCGATTTCTTTGAAACCAATTTTCACGAGCGTCTGGAACAATTCCAATTTTTGCGACACGTTCATCGGCACGGCGAGCGCCTGGTTGCCGTCGCGCAAATCCACGCTGCACCAGCGCGGCGCGTGCGTGAGGACGCGGTCGGGCCATTGCCGGTCGGGCAGATGAACCGGCGGAAACGCACGATATTTCAATGACGGATTTTTTTGCATGGTCATTTGGCTTTCTTAGTATTGCCGTCCGGCGATGAAGTTAAAACAAAAAACCCACCGCCGTCTGGCAGTGGGTTGATAAATTTGTGAACGAATCAAAACCCGACTGCCGCGCTGGTCAGCAGCGCGTTCGTAAGCAGCAGGTTGAAGTTTTGATTCACGCGGTCAAAATTAACGCGGTTTGTTTAAGTGGTCAAACATTTTCCAATTATGACAAGGTTGCCCCTTCATGCGGTTTAGGCCTAATCTTGACTGAATGAAATTTAATTTGCGGTGGAACCGGGACCTCGTTTTCGCCGGGGCACTTGCGCTGGCGTTTTTGGTCGGCTTGTTTTTGCGGCTGTATTTGCTGACGGATCAGGTTCTCATTGATGATGAATGGCATGGTTTGTATTACGTCATCGGCAAATCGCCCGGGTGGTTGCTGACGCATTTTTCCATTCCCGGCGCGACTTGCATTCCGCTGAATTTTTACACCTGGGTTCTGGGCGCGACCGTTGGCTGGTCTGAATTGTTGCTGCGCCTGCCTTCGCTGGTCAGCGGGTTATTGTGCGTTTTGGTCTGTCCGCTATTGGCGCGGAAATTGATCGGCACACAATGCGCCGTATGGCTGGCATTTCTTTTATCCATTTCTCCGGTGCTGGTTTTTTACAGCCGCATTAGTCGGCCCTACAGTGCGGTGGCGTTACTGAGTTTTGCCGCAGTTCTTTTGGCGGCGCGCTGGATGCAGTCGGGCAGATTTCGTCACGCGCTGCTCTTTATCGGCGCGAGTGTGCTGGCAATTTATTTTCATTTGTTTGCGGTTGTCACGGTGGCTGCGCCGTTGCTGGCGGCGTTTGTTTTCCACCTCTGGAAATTTTTTCGGAAAACGCCGCGCGCTGAAACAGTTGGGCCACCGTTGCGCCAATGGATTTTTGCGATGGCGATCATCGCGGGAATCAGCGGCATTTTAGTTTTGCCAGCTTTGATCCATTCGGTGCAAAGCACGTTCTTCACGGTGGCGCTGAAGGGGACATTCAGTTTGGAATCTTTGCCGCAAGTCGCGTTGCTCATCAGCGGCACGGGACAGCCTGTTCTTGCAATTTTATTTTGGGCTGCGTTCGTTGCCGGTGCAGTCAGGCAATGCCGCTGCAATCCGTGGTTCGGCTGGACGTTGGCAAGCCTTTTTCCACTGCACGCGCTGGCGCTGATTTTGTCTCGCCCCGATTCGACGCAGAGCGCGATTCTTCTGGTCCGATATGGCATACCTTTGGTGCCGGTCAGTCTTCTGTTTGTGGCGTGCGGAATTCAATCGGCGTTGGAAATGATTGCGGCGCGAGCGACTTTGCGTCCTGCGCTGCAATCGCTGCTAGCCTTCGCTTGCGTGGTTGCACTGGCCATCGCCGGGCCGTTGCCGCAATGTTATGTCACACCGAATAATTTCACCAGTCACGGTGCCTATCAACATCGCTATGGGCGTATTGACTGGCATCGCTCGTTTCGCAGCGATTTTACTCCGGCTGATTTTACGTTGACGACGACAATCCTTGTGGATGAGGTTTCTCCTTTCTATGGACTGCTCGCAAAAGAATCTGGCACGCGCCCGGTTGTTGAATATCCAATGTTAATCGGCGATCATTTCAACCCACTTTATTACTACCAGCATTTTCATCATAGGCCGGTGATCGTCGGTTACACGGCTGATATGACGCTTGCCAGCGGTCTCGCACCCTGCAACATTTATGGAAATACTTATATTGATCAGGTCTTGAGTCTAATTCATGACTCGTCACAAATTCAGTTTCGGAATTTGACTCCCATGGACGACTTGCCGGCGATGCGCGTCCGTGAAGTAGAGTATGTGATTTTGCACAAACGTTTCGAGGCGCAGTTGCCCGAAATTGCTCCGCCGCCGCCCGACTTGGACCGTCTGTGGCACACCTATCGGAAGGTTCTGGGTGCGCCAGTCTATGAAGACGCGCATATTGCCGTATTCAAGCTTTGAAAGAATGAGGCTACCTTCAACGGGTCGGTTGAGATAGAATCCGGTAATCCGTCTTTATGTCATTGAACTCCTTTTGTACTTCCGGCGGGGCAGGGCGCCCTCGAAAGGCGAGTGCGATATATTCTCCAAACCGATCACAGGCGGCGCGGGCAAAGATTTCCCGCTGCTTCAGATCTGCATTGGCGTCGGCCAGTTTGTGATATAAACGCGCCATGTTAAGATTGATCGCGTCAAATCCAGGGTGGAGGCGATCGGCGGTCAATAGACTTGTCAGCGCCGCTTCCGGCGCTCCGTTCACTTCCTGCACGATTGATCGCAGGAAAAAAAGGAAATAAATATTGGACGGCGGAGACTGCCGGTGGTCTGGCCAGAATTCTGCCAGTCCCGCATCTACTACAGCCGCCATTTTAAGCATCGGCGCGGCCATGGCCGGTGTCCCAACTCGGGCCACTGCGCCAGCATAATAGTAGGCGGCAAGATTTTCGTAAGCCTCCGGCTTGGGACGGGGCAACGTCAAATGATATTGCCATAGAGTTTCGCCGTTACGCCATGCTGGCTCATAAGAGAATTTCTGAAACAGGTTGCCAGCCATGAAGACTATTGCAATGGTCAGCACAACGATGCGTGCTGCCGGGTTTGGGTGGTGTAACATGTTATTAGCCAAAGACAAGGCCATGGCCAGAAGACAGAATGCAGAGAAGTAGAGGTATCGTTCAGCCACCCAAATGCCGATATACTGCAGATTCAAGTAAGGCACCATCAGCACGAAGAACGTGCTATAATAGAAGAAAATATCTTTATGCCTTCGGAACAACCAAGCGCCGACTCCGGTTATAATAACCACCGTGGTCAGTGATACTCCAATCTGCCAGTTTGGATACACTGGCAATAGCGCAGGCCATGTATAGAGAACTTTAAGATGCCACGGCAAAAATGTCTGTTGCACATAGATCCAGAATGCAAGCGGGTCAACCATCAGTAGATTCCAAAGATGACTCAGACCATGCGCCGCATAACCTCGATCAAAGATACCCATTTGCGCCAGCGTTTGGCCATACCAGTGATACACGAGCAGGCTTACCACGAGATTTGGCATGACCAGGAAAATTTCTTTTATCAAATCACGATTCCACGGAAATGCGCCGTTGGCCGGACGTTTACCATTTAGACAAGGCAGAAAAACGGCGTGCAGAAACAGCACCAGTGGAAACGTCAGCACGCTGATTTTTGAAAACAAACCGCACACGAAGCAAATGAGCGTGACGGCATGCCATCCATGTCGCGCGCCCTTGTTTTCAGTAATTAGTCGTCGCGTTTGCGCGCACAGCGCGAGCAGCATGAACAGCGCGGACAAAATATCCTTGCGACCCATGATCCACGCGACAGGTTCTGTGTGAATTGCAAGAAGCAGCCATGCAATTGAAACGGCGAGCGCAAAACCGTAGCGCCTTGTTGTTCCGAGCAAAAAAGCGAACATCAATGCAACAACAATTCCATGCAACAATACGTTGCCGAGATGATAGCCAAACGGATTGCCGAACCCAAAAATACGGCTGTCGAGCGCCCATGATACATCGCGCAATAGCAACGGTTCTTCGCGTGGAAAACCGGTTATAAAAATGGCGTGCAAATCTTCGGACAACTTTGCTTGTCCGTATAATTCAGGATGGTCTCGCAGAATCCGCACGTCGTCGTAATAGACGAAGTCATATCGCACTGATGGAAGATACATTGCCCAAGCCGCCAGCATGAGCAACAAGCCGCTGAGAAGATTGCGATGACGACGCAGCCGGTTCGTCCAACTAAATTCGTCAATCGCGTCTAGAAGTCTGGCAGTCATCGAATCGCGCTGATTAACATTTGCTTGGCCATGGGTTTGAATGGACTCATCAGGTAAAGCTTGATCAACAACGGATGCACCGGCAAGTCGTGCTCACGGATGTAGTCCCAGGTCTCTTCCT
>CAXUBD010000045.1:11398-14044 GCA_964249225.1 uncultured Verrucomicrobiota bacterium
GCAAGTATCCCTTAAGTGTAAATGGCATGAAGCGCGGCACGCAGCGCACGACCCGAAAACCATTGGCAGCCAGCAAATCACTTAGTCCTTTATCGGTGTAGATAGAGACATGAGTATAGTCATCAAAATACTCGCGGGCGCAGTATTTGAAATTCGGTTGCACGATGGTGAGCATCGCCCCCGGTTTCATTTTGCGCCGCAGTTGGGAAAGACAATTTACCAAATCGGCTTGCGAAACGTGTTCGAAACAATTGCTGCTGAAAACATAGTCAACTGAATCGTTTGCCACGCCATCAAGCTGCGTGATGCTGGTCACAAGACCTTCGACACCGGGGTCGAGATGTGAAAGCATTCCCGCCCACGCATCCACGGCCAGCCGACGGCGTGCTTTGACGGCATTGATGAAATCGCCATAGCCAGCGCCCAGTTCAAGGACTACTCCGTCCGGCGGGATTTTTTTTTGAAATTCACAAGCCACCAGTGTTTGCCAGAGTATCCGGCGGCGCGGATCGGGCGTGAAGCGCGTGTTATGATAGATATCATCACTCATTAGTATAACCTCTCCAGTCCACGAAAATTCCCAAGAGCATGCTCAAGCCCAATCGGGTGGCGACGCGGTTGTTCAAGTTGCCGCCTTTGCTCGTGCCGACGCGCGGGTAAAAGGTGATGGGACATTCAAGAATTCGCACTCCCGCCTTCAGCGCCATATCCAGAAAGTAGGCATTGAACTCCAGGTTGATCCGAGGATTGAGTTTCGGCATAAGTTCCCGCAACGCCGAGTTGCGGCAAAGTTTATAGGTCGTGCCCACGTCGGTCAGAGATACCATGCCGAGATGTTTCAATTCCAGCACTTTTCCCGCGAACAGATTTCCATAGTGCATATACAGCGACAATTGCGTGTCGCGTTCTTGAAGTTGTTCGACAATCCGGCTGCCGTTCACAACATCCGCGTGCGGAATGTAGGCGAGAAATTTTTCAATGTCGGCGGCGCGAAAGGTGGAATCGCCCTCGCACAGCATCGTCAATTCCGTGTCTTCAAATTTCAACGCCTCCCGCAGCGCGCGATGCACGCACGCGCCATATCCTTGCCGTGTTTCATTGAAGACGAGCGCGCCGGATTTTTCCGCCAGTTCCACCGTGCGATCCGCGCTGTTGTTGCTGATGACAATCACGCGTCGCACCAGCGGATGCGCCCGGAAATCCTGCACCGCACCGCCGATGCTGCGCTCGTCATTGTAAGCGGTCAGCGCGACGGTCAGGAAACGGTTGGCGGGCGGATCATTGCGGATGGATTTCGTGTCGCGCAGCCGGCGAACGTTCCGAAACAAATCCCAACTGATGAGCGCGCTTCCAATCACGAGCGGAATTCCGCTATACCAAATGAGACCTTCATTGATGCGGTGGAAAAGCGGCGGATTTAGCAGCAACAACCGCAGCGGGCCGAGCAGCACGCCCGTCACATACGCAAACAAGGCAAGCGAGACGAACAGAAAACCGTAAAGGGCAAACCAAGTTGTCGTGGATTTTCCACGACGGATGGAACCTGTCTTTTGAATTTCTGCGGGAGACGTGGAACGTTTTTCGTCAAGGTTCACCGGAGGGACGTTAGGCGAAGGTTAATTACGGTCAAGTGCCGAATTTGAATTCGCAAATTGAATCACCCAATAAACGCCGCGTGAACCGCCTTCGTCGCCGCTTCGCCTTTCGCGAGGTCAATGACCACAGAAATCTTGATTTCGCTCGTCGAGATCATGTCAATGTTCACGCCGGCTTGCGCGAGCGTTTCAAACAATTTTCCGGCCACGCCCGTGTGCGACTTCATGCCGACGCCGACGATGGACAGCTTGCCGATTTTTTCGGCGGTGATCACGTCGCGCAGGCCGATCTCTTTTTTCAGGGCGCCGATGACCTTCTGCGCCTTGAGCAGATCCGGCTTGTCCATCGTGAACGAAATATCCGTCTGCGGCGTGCCGGTGCCGTGGCTGATGTTCTGGACGATCATGTCCACGTTGACGGTCGCGTCGCCGAGCGCCTTGAAAATTTTCGCGGCCACGCCGGGTTTGTCCGGCACGCCGACAAGGGTGACCTTGGCCTGATTTTTGTCGAGCGCGACGCCGCGCACGACGACGCCTTCCATGCTTTTGGTTTCTTCTTTCACAATCGTTCCTGGGTTTTCGTTTAGGCTGCTGCGGACTTCAAACACGACGCCAAATTTTTTGGCAAATTCCACCGAGCGGCTTTGCATCACCTTCGCGCCGAGGCTGGCGAGTTCAAGCATTTCGTCGTAGGAAATTTCCGAAAGCTTGTTCGCATTCGGCACGAGGCGCGGGTCTGCGGTGTAAACACCGTCAACGTCCGTGTAAATCTGGCAAAGGTCGGCCTTGAGCGCGGCGGCGAGCGCGATGGCCGTCAAATCCGAACCACCGCGACCGAGCGTCGTGATCTGGCCGTCCTTCGTTTCGCCCTGAAAACCGGCGACGATGACGACATTGCCCGCGTCGAGCAGTTCATGGACTTTTTTCGGCGTGATGTTGTGAATTTTCGCCTTCGTGTGAACCACGTCGGTGACGATGCCCGCCTGCGCGCCGGTGAGCGACACGGCGGGAATGTTCACCGCATGCAGCGCGATGGCCGTGAGCGCGATGG
>CAXUBD010000046.1:0-5151 GCA_964249225.1 uncultured Verrucomicrobiota bacterium
TGGTATGGCCGCTGGGGCGTGAATTACATTTACGGCACGTGGCAGGTACTGCGCGGAATGCGCGCGATGAATCTCGACATGAACGAAGACTGGCTGCAACGCGGCCGCGCCTGGCTCGAAAGCGTCCAGCACGACGACGGCGGCTGGGGCGAACGTTGCAACACTTACGACGATCCGGTTTTCAAAGGGCAGGGGCCGAGCACCGCGTCGCAAACTGCGTGGGCCGTGATGGGCTTGTGCGCGTTCGACGACCCGGAAAATCCCGCACTCAAACGCGGCATCGAATATCTCACGCGCACGCAAAATGCCGACGGCTCATGGACGGAACACGAGACGACCGGCACCGGTTTTCCAAAAGTTTTTTATCTGAAATACGACATCTATCGCAACGCGTGGCCGCTGCTCGCGCTGGCGACCTACAAAAAAATTTCCGAACGGGCCGCAGCCAAAAAAAACGCGAGCAATGGCGCGCGCCATTGAATCATGGGCTGGCTTCATAAAAAAGTTTTGCGTCCGCTGCTCTTCAAACAGGACGCGGAACGCTCGCATAATTCTGTCGTCACCCAGCTCGCCCGCGCGAGCCAAAGCAAATTCGCCTGCGATGTCATCGGCAAAATTTATGGCGCCCCGGAATTGCCGTCGGAAGTTTTTGGCTTGAGATTTCCCAATCCGGTCGGCCTCGCCGCCGGCATGGACAAACACGCCGCCGCCGTTCCCGGTTGGGCCGCGCTTGGATTCGGTTTCAGCGAAATCGGCGGCGTGACGTGGCACGCGCAACCGGGAAATCCGAAGCCGCGCATTTTCCGCGCCGTCGCCGACGAAGCCATCATCAACCGCATGGGCTTCAACAATTCCGGCGCGGAAACCGTCGCGCAAAAACTTACCGATTGGAAAAATTCTGGGCGCTGGCCGAATCATCCAGTTGGAATCAATCTGGGAAAATCCAAAATCACGCCGCCGGAAAAAGCCGCCGAAGATTATGCTAATTCGTTTCGCGTCATGCGCGATCTCGCGGATTTTTTTGTCGTGAACGTCAGTTCGCCGAACACGCCGAATTTGCGGCAGTTGCAGGACAAATCCGCGCTCGACGAAATTCTTGCGGCGATTCAAGAAATCAACGTAGCGGCGTCTCGGCAGAGCGCCGCAAATCAAAAAATGAAAACAACGGCACTCTGCCGAGATGCCGCTACGCCAATTCTTGTAAAAATTGCGCCTGATCTTTCGTTTGAAGCGATTGATGAAATCCTTGAACTAGTCGCGCCGCGAAACCTTGCGGGAATCGTCGCGACGAACACGACCATTTCGCGTCCGCAAACAAAAAACTCCGCGCTGCAAAAAATTTACGCCGAAACCGGCGGCTTGAGCGGAAAACCGTTGCGCGCGCGCAGCACGGAAATTATCCGCCATATTTACAAACAGACGAACGGCAAGTTGCCGATCATCGGCGTCGGCGGCATTTTTGACGCGGACGACGCGTGGGAAAAAATCACGGCGGGCGCGTCGCTCGTGCAGATTTACACCGGCCTGGTTTACGAAGGTCCGGGCATCGCCAAAAAAATTGCGGCCGGTTTGCGCGAAAAATTAAAAACATCCGGCATGAAAAATTTGCAAGCCGCCGTCGGTTCGGCTAATTGATTGCCATGTTCGAGCATCACAATAAGCATCTTTTGCCGCGCAAGGAATTTTACCATCGCGTCGCGCACCACGCGACATTGGGGATCATTATCCTCATCAGTTCGCTTGGCATCGGGATGGTCGGCTATCACTCCTTTGAAAAAATGTCCTGGGTGGATGCGTTCGTGAACGCCGCGATGATTCTTTCCGGCATGGGTCCCGTGACCACGCTGCAAACGGACACCGGAAAAATTTTCGCCGGTTGTTACGCGATTTACAGCGGCATCACGTTGATTGGCATTTTGGGAATTATTTTTGCACCCGTCGTGCATCGCTTCCTGCACAAATTTCACCTCGAAGACAAGGAACGCGACAAAAAATAAAAGGCTGGTCTTGAATCTGTTTTACGCCCTGCGCGCGGCCCGCTATCCTGTCCGCGATGCAAATTGCTTTCACCAAATATCACGCGCTCGGCAACGACTACATCGTCATTGATCCGAAAGATTTGCCGTCGCAGCTTTCGGTTGAAAAAATCAAAACGATTTGCCATCGCAATTTTGGCGTCGGCTCGGACGGAATTCTGCTTGGCCCACTGCCGTCAGAAAATGCGAAGTGCGCGCTGAAAATTTTCAATCCCGACGGCAGCGAAGCCGAAAAAAGCGGCAACGGCCTGCGTATTTTTTCACGCTATCTGTGGGACAAAAAAATTGTCGGCGGCGGGGAATTTTCCATCCAGACGGCGGGCGGACTGGTGCGCTCGACGGTTTTCGACGGCGGCAAAATGGTGCGCGTCGAAATGGGCAACGTCAGTTTTGACAGCGAAAAAATTCCCGTCACGGGCGCGAAACGCGAAGTCATCAACGAAAAAATTTCCGTAGGCGGGCGCGAATTTATTTTTTGCGCGGCGACGATCGGCAATCCGCATTGCGTTCTGCCGCTGCCGGAGATCAGCGCGAAGCTGGCGCACGAATTCGGGCCGTTGCTGGAGACGCACGCGAATTTTCCGCGCAAGACAAATGTGCAATTTTTAAAAATCCTCGACCGCGCGAATATCCAGATCGAGATTTGGGAGCGCGGCGCGGGTTACACGCTGGCCAGCGGCAGCAGCAGCAGCGCGGCGGCGGCGGCGGCGCACAAGCTGGGATTGGTGGACCGAAATGTTTCCGTCCACATGCCCGGCGGCGTGATCGCCATTGAGATCGGCGATGGGTTTTCAATTCGGATGACGGGCGCGGTGACGAAAATTGCGGAAGGCGTGATGGACAAGGAAATGTTCGGGACAATCATTCCGGCTTGAACCGATTGACGCGTGAGTTTTTATTTCACTTCAACGGCTGCAATTTTCCGCGCAGGACGTGGATGAGTGCCTTGACGGTGAGTTCGATGAAGAGAAAGGGTTTGCCAATGAAGTCGTTTCCGCCGGCCATCATGGAGCTGGCGCGGTTGTCAAAATCGCTCAAGGTGGTGACGAAGACGACGGGGGTTTTTTTATATTGCGGCAGTGCGCGAAGCTTGGAGCACAGTTCGTAGCCGGTCATGCCGGGCATGTCCACGTCGAGGAAGACGAGGTCAAAATTATTTTCAGTGAGCAGTTTGTAGGCGTCGAACGGGCTTTCGACGTTGACGGATTTAAGGTGCGCTTTTTCGAGCGCGTAAACGATGGCGCGGCGCGAGATGGCTTCGTCGTCCACGACGAGGATGTTGGCGGCGGGCACTTCCGGTCTTTCCGGGAGCGTGCCTTGGTCCACCATCAGGCCCAGGAAATCCACGCCGGCGGCGACGGTGCGCAGGGTGGAAGCGTTGATGTTTTTTGGCTTCTCGTAAAGTTCCTTGAGCAGGGCTTCAAGCGCGGCGGACATATGGGCGATTTGGACGAGGCCAGCAATGCCGGCGTTGCCGTTGAGGGCGTGGATGCGGCGGTAGGATTCGTAAATCTCCTTGAGGCGCGACATTTCGTTGTCGGCCTTGACGAGGGCGGTCAGGCCGGTGCGCAAAGTGCCGAGCGTGGCGGGAAGACCGTCAATAAAAGTTTTCCGCAGCGCGGCTTGAAATTCCGCGTCGGCCTCGCCGGTGAGCGTGGCGGGCTTGGAATTTTTTTGTCCGTCCACAATGGTTGTCGCAACGATCATCGTGCCGCTTTCGCCAATGGTCTGGCGGACGACATCGAGCACTTCTTTGGGCGAGCAACTGGCCTTGGAAAGACATTTGGTCGCGCCGGCTTTCCACGCTTCCTGGATCATATTCGTCAGGTATGTGTTGGAAAAAACAATGATGGGCAGCTTGGTGAATTCGGCCTCGCTGCGGATTTGCTTGATGACTTCGACGCCGGTCATTTTGGGCAGCATCAGGTCCAACACAATGACGCCGGGCTGGAACGTGCGCATGGTTTTCAATCCGCTTTCGCCGTCGGTCGCCACTTCCACCTGATAACCGTCCACGGCGAGTTTGTTGCGATAGACGTTTCCGACGATTTGATCGTCTTCAATGATGAGAATTTTTTTCATGCTGTTTGAACGGCCGCCGGATGTGCGGCCAGAAAATCCTGAATGAGCTTGAATTCGTGCACCGCATTTTCGGCGACTTGCGCCGCCGTCGTCAATATACCTTCGTGGCCTTGTTTTTCCAAGTCGCGCAGCAACGGCACGAGCCGGACCATGCCCAGCGTGGCGCTCGCGCCCGCGCAACTGTGCGCGACGCGCCGGACTTCCGCCGTATCGTTGGCGCGGATGGCGTTTTGAATCTGTTCCAGTTGCTGCCTGGTCTGCTTGTTGTAGAGGTCAACCAGTTCGCGGAAACTTTCGGCGTTGCCGTCGGTCAGGTCATTGAGCCGGTCCAGGTCCACCGGCGGATTTTCCGCGACGTCGGAAATTTTCGGAGCCGGTTCAATTTTCTGAACCGGAGTGGCGCGACCGCCCCAGAGTTCAAGAATGCCGCGCAAATCTTTTGGGCGGATCGGTTTTGAAAGATAGTCGTCCATGCCGGCGGCCAGACATTTTTCGCGGTCGCCCTGCATCGCCTGCGCGGTCATGGCAACGATGATGATGCGCGGTTGATAATACGGGTGTCCGCCTTCGCTTTGTCTTTTGCGAATGGCGTGCGTGGCTTCCAATCCGTCCATTTCCGGCATCATGACGTCCATGAAAATCAAATCATACGGCTTGCGATCAAGCGCGTCGAGCGCGTCGCGCCCATTGCCGGCGAGGTCGGGCTGGTAGCCGAGCTGCGTCAAGATGCGCGTCGCGACTTTTTGGTTGATCTCATTGTCGTCGCACAAAAGGATCCGTACCGGCAGCCGTTCGGCGAGGGTTTGTTCCTCCTTCGGTTTCGCGGCCTGGATGTCGGCGATCTTCGGACTCAACAGGGCGCGGATGAGAGCTTCGCATAATTGCGCGGGTTTGACGGGTTTGGCGACGGTGTGCGCGAAGGCGAGCTGCGCCGCCTGCAACAAATCGGCACGCAAACCGATCGGCACCAGCAACACGATCGGCAGCATCGCGGCGGCGGGCAATTTGTGGATTTCCGTGGCGAGCGCAATGC